>QNDZ01000222.1 GCA_003646055.1 bacterium | reverse complement strand
TAAACTGTGAAAGATTACCTGACGAATTTATCAAGATAAGGTGATAATGGTTGTCAAGGAGAGTATATGCATAAACCTTTATTCCATATTGCATGGAGTAATTCTTCAGGAGGGTCAGGAAAAACCCCTTCGCTTTATCATCTGGAAAAATGTTTTCTCCATTATAACCCTTGGAGACTATATGATGATATGCACCAATAAATGTGATGCGTGCTCTCCTCATAACATTACCATTTTAACAGTATTTCTTCTAATTTCAAGCAATTTTAAACTGAGATTCCTGTTGATTTTGATTGAGTGGTAAATGCATAAATGCATGCACCGTCCCCATACAGAATCTCAAATCCACTTTTCCTGGCAAGTACAAGGATCTCTGGAAGGGTGTAAGGTTTATAGTCTATATCATAAGAACCTGAAAAACCTCTATTCCTGTAAATATATGTCCAGGTTGAGGAGAGCATTGATTCCTCCAGATTCAATGAATTTTCTTCAAGAATATAAAGGGCATATCCATTGTCCAGGTTTACTTTATCCCAGATTCTTGGAATAAACCTATTCATCATCCTTTCCCTCCCAGCTACATTCCTCAAAGGATTTTTGAATATTGCCGCAAGATATATAATCAATGTATTCATTCTGAAAAAATCCATCCAGATTTTTCATGTTATCCTCCTTTTTTAAAGTTTACGACTGGAATTTCCAGGTCAAACCAAAGATTTAAGCCTATAATTTTATTATTAGAATCCGTACAGAATTCTACTTCTAATCTCCTATTTCGTTTATCATAAAACTCAAATAGATTTTGCCCAAGATGTTGTAAATTGAACCAATCTCTCTTTATTCTGATTTTTAACACATTACCTTCATAAGAAATCATGATATCTCCGTATATGTTATTTCTGTAAATCCCTGTGAATGCTTTTTTATCACTTAAAGGAGTTATACCTTTTACCATTTTTTTATTCCTATTCCCAAATTTTATCTTTTCTTCTGCATCTTTCTTTTTCTTCCATTCTTTAAACCTTTTGTTCCAATTCACTATTTCTCTCCCAAGGAGTAGGTCTATTAAATACATCCCTATTATCTGTCCCGCAGGTGACCCACCAAGATTGGTCAGAATTATTGCACCAAAATTTCTTCTTGGAAGTATAACAATTTCTGAACTATATCCTTTTACATGACCTCCATGTCTCAAAACAGGTTCATTCCTATAAATAAGAAATTTCCAGCCCGGACAATATGCCTCATATGATATATCTTTTCCAGAAGAAGCCCTTACCACTGCAACAGGCTTTTGAAGAGATATTAGTGTATCTTTTTTAATAATATTCCCTTTTGCACCAAGATTAAACAATATCCACTTACATTGGTCTTCAACAGTTGATATTATACCACCTGCTGGATTCATAAACATATATTCATTCCTCAATTCCTCTGGATATTTATTAAGTATACCATCCTCTATCAAGTATGATGAACTGATGTTCTTTGTCTTTTTTATCCCTGAGAAAGAAAAGTGGGTATCCCACATTTTTAGTGGACTGAGTATCTCTTTTCTTGTAAACTCTTCCCATGAAATACCCGTTATTCTTTCAATGATATAACCCAGCACCACATACATAAAGTTGCTATAACTGTAATTCTCTGTTAAAAGATTTGCATCCAATTTACCCAGAATCTCAAGGAGTTCTTCTTTTGTATTTATTGTTCTTGTGAACAAAAGATTCTCTGTATAAAAGGGTAATCCTGTTTTGTGAGACAAAAGGTCTTTTATTGTCAAATTAGAAAAAGGGAATTCAGGAATATATCTTTTCACAGGGTCCTTCCATTGTAATAGATCCTTTTCCCTCAGTATTGCAATCCCGGTAGAGGTGTACGACTTGGTAATTGAGCCTATGCAGAATAAAGTATTGGGAGTAACAATGCTCTTTTCTTTAATACTGCCGTATCCAAAACCCTTTTTATAAACAACTTCCTTCTCAGAGACAATCCCTACTCCTATACCCGGAAGTTTCCACTCACTTTTTATTTTATTTATAAAACAATCAATTTTTTCAAATTCCATAAACTATTTTTTGTGGATGCCCTTTTTGGGAACATATCCCTCATAACTCATTCACTTTCTCCTTGAATCTCATTGTAAAGTTTAATCATACGTTCGCTTAGCAGTGAAGAGGCATTAGTTTTAATGCCAATTTTTTCTGTGATTTCCTCAGTATAATACTTTTCTCCGTCTTTCCAGAGATGCATTAAGAACTCTCCCACTGATTTATTTTTAAACCACATATCCCCATAATTCTCTGTAAAGAATTGATAAATTGCGGCTTCAAATATCTCTGCCTTGATATATTTTACTATTGAAAAATGAGGTGAAATTTCTTCTAAATACAGGTATTCTGGAAACTTTATTCTGGTAGTATTAGACATAATGTCACTATAGATTTTTTCTTTCCCTGAAAGTTCAGGGCTTTTCCATAGCTTGATATTGTAAAGAAACTCGCCAATGAACATTCTTAGAAGATACATTTTATGTAGCCACATGATTTTTAAATATCTTTTTAATCTTTCGTCTTTTAAACCTAATTTATTTTCCAGCCAATAAGGGTTATATATCAAATGGTCAAACATGGATGCATACCCTTCGGAAACAGAAGTATCTCCAAGTCTTTTAAAGGCAAAATGCAATTTAGGGTCTGTATATCCAAAATGAAGGGCATGTCCTAACTCATGTAAAAACTGTCCGTAATCTTTAACCCCACCTAAGGGAACACAAACCAAAACGATCTGTTCTGGTATTTTTATGGCAGAACAAAAACCATATATAGATTTTCCTTCTCTTTCCTCCAGATCAAAACTAATACTGCCATTGGCAGTGTAATCTAAACCCATATCTTCAACTGTTTCTTTGACAATATCAATCATTCTCTCCTTCGGAAAGAAGGCGTCAAAATCTTTATTCCTACCAAGAAATCCCATGTCAAAGTAAAAAGCTTCATTTGGATTTATATTTAAATACTCATTCAAGGTGTTTTCCAGTTCAAGATAGTAAATATCCTCAGTCATATCAATGAAGTCTTTTAATACTCCTTCTAATTGTGAAAAATCTATACCTATTGCCCTTTGAAACAGGGATATCAAATCTCCTCCTCCAATTTTATCAACTATTTCAAAGGTTTTATTATGAATAATTTTAAGTGATTCGTTTAGTTTTTCAAATATCTCTTTTTT
>QNDZ01000221.1 GCA_003646055.1 bacterium | reverse complement strand
GGGCAAAGACCGTTCCCCAATTTCCTGCTCCTATCACAGAAACATTCATGTTAATATTAAACCCCAAAACTCAAAAAAATCAAGTGTATTTAAACCATTTAAAGGTTGATGTAGCGTTTGATTTCGTAGTCTGTTACCTGTATCCTGTATTCCTCCCATTCTGCGTATTTGTTCCTTATGTATTTCTCAAAGAATTCATCACCAAAGGCCTCCTTCACAAGTTCACTCCTCTCCATCTCCATGATTGCTGCATAGAGGGAGTCTGGAAGGGAATCTATCTCAAGTTCCCTCTTTCTCTCGTATGTCATTATGAATATATCCTCTTCAACGGGTTCTGGAAGTGGATAACCCTCCTCAATCCCTTTCAGCCCTGCTGAAAGCATCACACTGAAACAGAGATAGGGATTGGTTGCAGGGTCTGGTGCCCTGTACTCTATCCTGCAGGATACAGGTTTATGCTTCTTGAATGCTGGTACCCTGACAAGGGCCGACCTGTTGTGCCTTCCCCAGGATATGTAAACAGGGGCCTCGTATCCAGCCACAAGCCTCTTGTAGGAGTTCACCCATTGATTTGTAACACAGGTTATCTCTTTTGAATGCTTCAGAAGCCCAGCAATAAATCCCTTTGCAACAGATGAGAGATGGTATGGGTCTTCATTCTCAAAAAAGGCATTCCTCCCACTCCTGAAAAGGGATTGATGAACGTGCATACCAGAACCATTTATACCAAAGACGGGCTTTGGCATGAATGTGGCATAAAGCCCTCTCTTCCTCGCCATCTCTTTCACAACATACTTTGCAATCTGGAGATTATCAGCCATTCTCATTGCATCCTGATACCTGAAATCAAGTTCATGTTGGTTTGGAGCAACCTCATGATGGCTCATCTCAACCCTGACACCCATGGTGTTGAGTAGATTCCCTATGCCCTCTGTGAGTTCATCCAGCCTGTCATGGGGTATGATGTCAAAGTATCCCTTCCCATCTGAACCCTGCACCTCACCCTTTGAATTGAACACAAAGAATTCAAGTTCAACACCTGTGAAATATGAAAAGCCCTTTTCCTCTGCCCTTTTCAGTGCATTCCTCAAAATATATCTTGGTGAGGATTCAACAGGCCTTCCATCTGGATAAAAGACATCGCAGAGTATCACCAGATTGTATCCGCCTTCTACATCAGGTATCCTGTACACAGCATCAAGGTCCGGGAGTGCAGTAAGGTCTGATTCCTCAATTCTCACAAGCCCTTCTATGGAGGAACCATCAAAGTTTATCCCCTCACTGAGCGCCCTCTCAACCTCATCTTTGTATATGGTAAAGCCCTTAACCCTGCCAAGGATGTCAGTGAACCACAATTTTATGTCCTTCACCTCACCGGCCTTAATCAGTGCAAATATCTCCTTTGCCTCCATGCATCCCTCCTTCAATTATTTCCTGTAACAAACATATATATCTGCCTCAATCATCTTCATATCCTCAGAATAAAAATGGTGGACAAAGTAAATATTGCCTTCTCTATCAAGGGTGGGTTCACCTGAAAAATTTGAGATAATCTCCTCAGGTTCACCCCAGCCAGAATCGGTGAGAACAGAACGAAAGATTGCAGGACCTGGATAACCCAGTCTGCTCTGACCTGTAAACCACAGCTCATTCCCATCCTCAGTTATAAAAGGCTGGTCTTCACTATGGCCTGAATCAGAAACACCTGAAACAAGTACTGGTTCTGACCATGAACCACCACTCCTTGTGAGCATCCATATATCCCTCTCTTCAAGGGGTCTTCCACAATACATGGTATCACCAGTTGCTGTTATATGAAGCTCTCCAACATCGTATACCTGGTTCAACAAACTACCTGCATTCCTCACATCTGTCCACACCCCGTTTTTCAGAACTGCCCTGTAAATGTCCACCTCCCCATAATTTCCAGACCTGATTGAGGCAAACCAGAGCGTGTCTCCAAGCACAAAAGGAGCACCATCAAGTGCCACATCATCAGATAGAATTATCCTCTCAGGCTCCTGCCATTCTCCTCCAACCTTGTGAGTCCACCATATCCCTGTTACACCATCAAGAAGTTGCTCATTGGCGGGCACATCAACATCAGGTGTGAAGAAGAAAAACAGGGTGTTCCCATCAGGAAGTATAAAGGGAGAATCCTCTGCACCTGCTGTATTCACAGGTCCTTTTAGTGGAACAGGGTCTTCCCATAAACTGGAATGGAGAACGGGTGGGAACTTATCATTCTCAGGGGTTACCTTCACAGCATCAGCCGGGATTTTATCATACCTATCAGGAATTGGGGTTTCTTGTGAACATCCCCATAAAAAAATAAAAAAGCCCAGAAAAAGAATCCTCACCAGACCTCCTTTTTTTGATTATACCTTAAAAATAAAAATTTATCAAGACAAAAATCCTGTTCTACCAGAAGGCTTGACACAGGTTTTTTTAATGTTATAAACACAAAAAAACCATAACAAGGAGGAAGGATGGTTTTTTTATTTATATCCATAGTTGCAACAAGGGTGGAAAACCCACCTGTGATTGATGGACTTCTCAGTGATAAATGCTGGAAAGGGGCAGTATTTATAGACAGTTTTGTCCAGATTTCTCCAAATGATTCTGATAGGGCAACACTCAAAACAACCTTCTCCATCCTCTACGATAATAATTCCCTGTACATTGGAGTGAAGGCATACCAGAATCCATCCACCATTGTAACCCGTATATCAAGAAGGGACAGGGTGCGCCATATTGACGACAAAGTATCCATTCAGATAGACCCAACAGGCAAGGCAAGGGGCGTGTATTTCTTTGTTGTTAATCCATCAGGTTCTATAAGGGATGGTTATTACTCTGATTATATGGACGATTCATGGAATGGTGTATGGGATGTGAAAACCCATACAGATTCCTCTGGATGGACAGCAGAGTTGAGGATTCCCTTCAACATAATGCGGTTTGAGGCAAAGGATACCATGAATCTGAAAATAAAGGTAACAAGACACATAGCATACCTTGATGAAACTGACGAGTACCCTTACATTCCTTCAGACGTAAGTAATTCCTTTGTGTACTATGCCCCTGTTAAAGGTATCTATGGAATTCATACGGGTTTAAGGACAATTATCACACCCTATATCAGGGCGGGGGTTTTCCCTGATACAAGGGAATATAACTGGAGCGTTGGTGTTGACAATCAGTTCAGGATTGGGTCAGACTATATCATTGACATGAG
>QNDZ01000220.1 GCA_003646055.1 bacterium | reverse complement strand
TGTCCACATATGGGTCGTAGGAAATCACCTTCATTCCAAGTGCAATTGCCCTTCTTGCAACCTCTCTTCCAATCCTTCCAATACCTATAATCCCTAAAGTTTTACCATACAGTTCACTTCCCTTCAGTTTCTTCTTCAGCCACTCCCCATTCCTCATGGATGTTGTTCCCTGGACAATGTGCCTTGAAAGGGCAAACATAAAACCAATTGCGAGTTCTGCAACGGATATGGAACTTGCAGCAGGTGTGTTTAACACCTTTATACCTTTAGAATTAGCATACTCAACATCAATGTTGTCAAGACCAACCCCTCCCCTTATGATGAATTTCAGATTTTCACCCCTGTCAATCACATTCTGCCTCACCTTTGTCCTGCTTCTCACAATAATTCCATCATAATTCCCAATCTCTTCAAGTAGTTCCTCAGGTGTTATGTCTGGCTTGTTGGTCACCTCAATACCCAGTGCCTTTATCTCCTCAATTGCCTTTTCACTTATAGGGTCACATATAAGTAACTTCATAGAATCACCTCCCTTTTTTTGAATTTTTAATACAGTCTTCTCCTCTTCCACCTCAAATACACGTATCCAACAGCAAGACCACCAAGATGAGCAAGATGTGCAATGTTGTCCCTTGCAATGAGAAGGCCAAGGAGTTCAAACCCTCCAAAGATGAAAACAAGGTATTTTGCCTTCACCCTGATGGGTAAGGGTATGAATAGGATTAATTCCCTTTCAGGGAACAACATACCAAATGCAAGTAGAAGTCCGAATATTGCACCCGATGCACCAATAACAGGTATGTATGATGAATGATTGAATGCAACGTATATAAGACCAGCACCTATACCAGTGATAAAATAGTACTTCATGAATTCCCGTGTACCCCAGAAGAATTCAAGTTCACTCCCGAACAGCCAGAGAACATACATATTAAGTATTATATGGAAGAAACCACCGTGCAGGAACATATATGTCACAATCTGGTAGATGTATCCCCTGATGAACATGGCTGGAACAAGACCAAAATAAACCTCAAATGTTCGTGGAACAATCAGTTGAACCACGAATACAACAAGGTTTATTATCAGAAGATTTCTGACCCCTCTCAATACAACCATCTTAAAAGATACCCCAGTAGAAGTATTCCAAATATGCTCACAATGTTGAACCTGAAGGTCAGACCAAGGGTGAACTGGATAATGTGCAGGTTTATTGTGATGGGTGAGAACCCGAGACTCACATAGTTTAGGAAGAAGGATTTTACAGGGCTTTCAGGAACAAATGCACCAATCAGTTCTCCTATTGCACCTCCAACTATACTTCCTATGAATATAATAAAGAGGGTCAGCCCTGCCCTTTTACTTATGCTCAGTCCCACCTGACCTCCTTTCAATGAATTTTAAGAGTCCATATGTTATGAACCCGGTTATACAACCTGTTATCAATCCACTCATGGCCATTATCCTTCCAACATAGGCGAAGGAATATGTTCCTGCAAAAAAGCACGACACAACAATTGCCTGAACAACACCATTTGTTACTGCACCTGCCATGCTCAACCCAATAATACCAAAAAAACCCGTGGTGTAAAGTGCCCGCATGATAATTATTGATGAAATTGTTCCAGAGAGGGATAGAATAAGTGATGGTGATAGGAAAGAACCAGTGAGAAGGGCGCCAACAATGGATTTCCCGATACCAACCTGAAATCCCTCCTTTGTCCCGAGATTTATCAGGGCAAAGAGCACAAGAACATTACCAAGACCAAGCCTTATGAATGGAACAGGCCTTGGTATAAAGGTTTCTACACCGTAGAGGAATCCAGATATGATAATAAGTATCACTGTTGTGGCAAATCTATTCTGTGATTTCGTCAATATCCCTCCTGCCTTCAATCCTTATAACAATCCTGTTGGGAACGCATATAATCTCATTCCCCGTGGTTGAAATAAATCCCTGTTTTTCACACAACTTCAAGGGACATGGAGAGTGCAACATCCTGACCTTTCCCTGCTTTATCTGGATAGTGGATTTTCCTATTTTCCCCTGAACCTCTATGGTTGTGTCCCTGGTTAAAGGCAGTACAAAGACCTCTTTCCCATTGGAATAAACATGGATGGTTGTACCCTTTTCACTGTGGTGAGAAAAAATGAGGAAAAGTGAGATAATCGGGATTATAAGGTCAGCAGGTTTTATAAGACGAAGTCCACTTCTCTTGAGCATCTTGAACATTTACCGTCCTTTATCCCCATTATCCTTGTCTGGTAGAAGGACCTTTCAACAAGGAGATTTCCACACTCAGGACAATATGTGTTTTCCGTTCCAGGGAGAAATATATTACCTACATACACATAGTAAAGTTTCTTTTTTCCTATCTCATAGGCCATCCTCATTGTATCTGGCGGTGTGGGTGGTTTTGTATATTTATGATGAGGAAAGTATCTTGAAAAATGTAAGGGAATTGTTTTCCTGAGGGAGGCAATAAAATCAACAAGTTTTTCAATATCCTCCTTTCTGTCATTGTCACCAGGGATGATAAGGTTTGTAACTTCAATATGGGTTTTTTCCTGTGCGATTGATATTGTCCTTTTTACAGTTTTTAGGTCTCCCTTCAACACCCTTCTATAATACCTTTCGTCCATAGATTTAAGGTCTATGTTCATTCCATGGATATGGGGAAGGAGTTTCAAAAGTGGTTCCTCATTAATCATCCCATTTGTAACAAGAACAAGTTTTATTCCTTCCTCTTCAGCCAGTCTGGCAACATCAAGTATGTATTCATACCAGATTAGTGGTTCTGAATAGGTGAAGGCAATTGATGGAGAATTGTACCTCAGGGCAAGTTTTATGAGTTCTTCAGGAGAGATGTATTCAGTATGTGTTTTGAGCACAGATATTGAATAGTTCTGGCAGAATGGGCATCTCAGATTGCAACCGTTTGGTGCAGTGGATAGGATGCTTGAACCTGGCATGTAGTGGTAGAGAGGCTTTTTCTCAATGGGGTCAATGGCAAGTGATACTGTTTCCCCATAGTTTATTGCAATTAGCCTTCCATCTATGTTCTGCTTCCCATTGCACAGACCTACCTGTCCTGGTGTGAGAATGCAGTTGTGGGGACAGAGAAGACACTGGACATTCCCGTTTTTTAAAGGTTTCCAGAAAAGGGCTTCTTTTTTCACCATATCTTAATTATTTTAAGACTACTATCAATAAGTTCAACCCTTATTTTATTCTTCTTTGCAAATTCAATGCCCTTTTTCTT
>QNDZ01000219.1 GCA_003646055.1 bacterium | reverse complement strand
GGTATATCCCTGTAAATTCCGTGGAAGTATCCTCCATCAAAATCTACAACAATCTCTTCTGTTATCTGAAGAGAACCATCCTGGTGAAGGTCAATGGTGGACTTAAATAGTGCAATGTGCCATCCAAGCAGGAATAAAAGCATCAGAATTTAACCTCCGGGGTTTCACGTTCCTCTTCTTCAATCTCAAAGAACTCCCTCTTTTTGAAGCCTGAAATTCTGGCAACAATGTTTGCGGGGATGGATTCCACCTTTATGTTGTAATCCCTCACAACAGCATTGTAGTATCTCCTTGCATTCTGCAGAGCCTCTTCTATTTCAGCAAGACTCTTCTGGAGTTCAAGGAAGTTTGTATTTGCCTTGAGTTCAGGATAGTTTTCAGCAACTGCAAAGAGTTGTCTGAGAGCCCTCGTGAGCATGTTTTCAGCCTCCATCCTTTCACCCTGAGATGTGGCTGAGGTTGCCATTGCCCTTGCCTTTGTCACATTTTCAAACACCTCTTTTTCATGTGCAGCATAACCTTTAACTGTGTTGACAAGATTTGGGATGAGGTCATGTCTTCTCTTTAACTGTACATCAACATCACTCCATGCGTTGTCACATAGGTTCCTCAAACGTATAAAACCATTGTAGGTTGCAATGAACCATATGATGAGAATCAAAAGTATCACACCAGCAATCAATAAACCTATCATATCTCCTCCTTTTTCTAAAAATAAGAATACATGAAATATTGAAATTGACAAGGAGTATTGTTAAAAAAATCAGGATAGGTTGGGGAAAATTCAAATAAGGATTTTAAGTGGTATTCAGTATTTTCAAGGGCATATAGTGAAATTCCCTGATATGTGAAAGTGCTTGAAAAATAAATATATTACTTTATTTTATAAAGGTGAGTAAACCTGTAAACATGGAGGTTAATTATGATTATTTTACTTGTATCAATGTATTCTAATTTTAATCTTTTCTGTATTGAAGGGAAACCATCAACATTAACCATAGAGAATATACATGGATTAGATGTGGATATGGGGGATAATTTTGGTGGTATCATGGAGAACAAACTCTTCAGGATGGCAGTGGAATTTGGTGTAACAGAAGGAATTTGTTTATTGAAGAATATATGTTTGAGTCCAGTAGGTGGTGTTGATCCGGGTTCAGAAATAATAGCACCAGTCTTATATATATCTGCTGACATAATTTTAGGATCAATTATTCCTCCCGTTGTTTCTTTTAAAATGAAAAGGAAAAGGTCCAGCTCATGTTTTATTAAGGCAATAGGTGGTACATTATTGGGAGAGGCAATAGGGATATTGTTATTCTGGAATTCAGAATCACCTTTATATAATTTGGGGAGTAGAAAAAGCTGGTCTCACTTACCTGCCACTCTTTTTTCAGTTATAGCCATAAATTTATAGGGAGACAAGTATGAAAACCATTATTCCAGCAGTGGGTAATATCTGTGTATATGTGATACTTCTGTTCCTTCTATTCCCGGGTGTTATATTGGCGAAGATAGAACCAGGTTTTGAATTTACACTGGTTTCAAGTGGTCTTCCTCTCATCCCATTTGAAGGGGCCTACCAGATATACTGGGATGACAATCTATTTCATGCTACCTGTTCTATACTTGAATGGGCTATTAACTTACGGGATTGGAAACTTGGAATGTCAGTCCTGAGGAGATTTGAGATGGGGTTGTGGCATGATGCCCCATTCAAAGGATTTCTATTTCCCCTTGTTATAGAGAGGAGATTTGGCTCATTGGAAAACTTTGACATTTATGTTCATGTGGAGTTGCCGATCGTTGGGATATATGAAAACAGAAAAGGGCAAAGTATGGATAATGCTATTTTTTTCTCAACAGGGATTCGTAAAAAAATTTTCTGGACAAGGGCTGGTATAGGAACACGTATAATGTACCTTCTATCCCCCTGTACTCAAAAAGATTATCTCTTTGGGAGATTGTGGGTATCAATAGACCTGACCTATGATATAGGAATATTCAAGATTTATAAGGAGGGTAAATGATTTTTATATTCGCTTTTTCCCTACTCAAAGTCGAATTTACACCTTTAGAAATAGGTTATACACCTATTGTTATTTTTGAAGATGCCCAGGTAGCTCCTCACATATTCGTAGGTGTTCCGCTTTGGGAGCCACCTGTGCCCTATGACCTGTATAGTTTTTCCCTTCTGGTGTCCTATAAAATTATTGGGGCAACAGCCACCTTTCATTCCTGGAAAGGCATTCATGTAAGTTTGGAGAGCAGTGCGGTATTTTCAGAAATGCTTGTTCCTTATTACTTACCTTTTATTTTAAAAATTGAAAAAGAGATTTGTAAAGGGAAAGGTTTATACGTTACCAGCGTATTTCCGCTGTATAAGGTTGACAATTCTCTAGGTTGGTGCCCTGTTAAAACAGGTATAGGACTTTCCTTTAATGCCAAGAAGGGTTATTTGATGCTTGAAATTGGCAGAAAAGTTATTCCACGAGCATATTGGGGAAGAAATGGTTATGTAGGAGGTTTTTATCTGGAGGTTATATCAGGGTTTAAATTTATAAAATTTAGGAAATGAGGATGGATTTTTTCTATTGACAACAGGTTATCTCTGATATATTCAAGATATATGGCAAAACTTACAATAGAAGAAGGGCTTTCTGTTGTTGTCCATGAAATCAAAAACTCCCTTGCGGGGATATTGATGGGTCTCCAGATGCTGAAAAGCGAAGTGGGTGAGAATGAACTCCTTGAAAATATACTGGAAGAGGTTGAGAGGCTTTTTGCTTTGACAAGGGATACCATTACATTATCCCTTCCCCTTGACCTTGAACTCAAGGAGAACAGTATCCCTGGGATAATAAGGGGCTCTATTGAGGTGGTGAAACCTGAGATAGATGAGAAGAATGTTACGATTGTCCTTGAATTTTCTGACAATTTCCCTCCTGTTCTCTGTGATGCTGAAAAGATGAAGAGTGTTTTTATCAATCTCATCTCCAATGCAGTTCATTATTCCCCTGATGGTGGTAAAATCTTTCTTGGAGGAGAATACCTCGGGAATAACATGGTGAGAATCTGGATTAAAGATGAAGGACCAGGGATGAAACAGAATGAACTTGATGCAATTTTCAGGAAGTTCTACACAAAGAGGCAGGGTGGTATGGGTGTTGGGCTTGCCCTTGTACACAAGGTGGTATATGAACACTTTGGTGTGATTGATGTGGAATCTGAGCCTGGTAAGGGAACAAGGTTCATTATAACCATGCCCACTGATTTCCATTTTGTTGAGAGACGGAGTGGC
>QNDZ01000218.1 GCA_003646055.1 bacterium | reverse complement strand
TCCGTTGAACCATATCAGGGTTTATATTACTCTTGTTTATCACAATTGTAAAGGGAATATTAAAGAATGTTGATAGTTCATAAACCCTGATAATGTCGTGTATCCCTGAAAGGGTAGGTTCCACAATACCCACAGTGAGTGACACCCCTGTGATGGTTGAAATCACAGGGCATCCAACACCAGGAGGACCATCAAGTATTATAAGATCTTTCTTTGCATCGTCAGCCACGGCCTTTGCCACAACCCTCAACCTGCTTACAAGTTTTCCAGAATTCTCTCTTCCAGGGAATAGTCTTGCATGGACGAATGGGCCAAATCTTGAACGGGAAATATATATTTCACCTGAAATATCCCTCCTCACCTCAATAGCATCAAATGGACAGACCCTCCAGCATACACCACAGGCATCGCACTTAAATTCATTGAAAATAGGTTTCATATCCACTATTTTGATGGCATCAAACCTGCAATTTTGCTCACACAATCCACATCCTGTACACTTATCAGGTATATAAACAGGGAATCTTGGTCCTTCAAAATCCTCTTTTTTAAGAAGTTCTGGCTCCATAACAATGTACATATCAGGGGCATCAACATCTGCATCAACAAATACTGCTTTGTCTTTCAGTAAAGAAGCAAGTCCAAGCGTAATTGTTGACTTTCCTGTTCCACCCTTTCCACTGACAATGGCAACTTCCCTTATCATACCATCTCCCTTATTCTCTCCCACAGTTTTTTCATCTTCTCCCTGTATTCTGGCAGTACATCAACAAGCGGAATACCCTTTGAATATCCCACTGCAATATCCTTACTGAATGGAATTTCAAGAAGTACAGGAAGCCCGAGCCCCTTTATCTTCTCCTTCACTTCTTCTGAACCAAGGTCTGCCCTGTTTATCACAATTCCCGCTTTCAATTTCATGTCCCTGACAATTTCAACAGATATCTCAAGGTCTGAGAGCCCAAAGGGGGTGGGTTCAGTGATCAGAATAACAAAATCAGTGTCAGAAATAGACTGAACAAATGGACATGAAGTCCCTGGTGGAGCGTCCATAATAATGTCACCTGAGACCATTCCATACTCTTTTTTTATGTATCTGATAAGTGGGGTTGATAATGCCTCTGTCAACTTCAGGTATCCCATTATGTATTCAATCTTGTCACGCCTTCCAATGGATATTTCACCAACAACATATGGCCTTTCACTTATTGCATTTTCAGGGCATGCAAGTTTACATGAGGCACACCCATGGCAGAGTTTTTCAAAGACATTCACCGTGTTTGTCCCTACAAATATTGCCCCGAACTCGCATGCCTTTGCACACTCACCACAATATGTACAGCGGTTGAAGTCTATTTCTGGTACAGGGATTGAGAATGGTATTTTTTCCCTGATGTCTGGTTTTATGAAAATATGACCATTGGGCTCCTCTACATCAAGGTCAAGGTATCTCACATATTCAAGTGAAAGGGCAAGGGAGGTTGAAAGCAGCGTCTTTCCCGTCCCCCCCTTTCCACTTCCAATGGCTACCTTCATTCACCCGCCCTCTTCACCGCATTCAGCACTTTTCCAGTTACTCCTGTTATTGCCCTTATCCCTGCTGCTGTAAGAGAAGATGTTGCATTGGGACCAAGGTTACCTGTAACAACAACATCAACATTCTTACTTTTAAGAAATTCCACAGCCTTTATCGCAGCACCACCCACTGCATCCTTTGCTGGATTGGGGAAGGAACTCCATTCACCTGTTTCTGTATCGTATATTATGAAAAATGAACACCTTCCGAATCTCGGGTCAACACCAGCAACATTATAATCTGCCTCTGTAGCACTCACTGCTATCCTCATTCTTCACCTCCTTTTTCACAATCATACATCATCAGCCTGAATTTTCAAGTTCCCTGATTCTTCTTTCTATTGCATCAAGTTGCCTTTTAAGCATCTCCGCCTGAGTTCTCAATATCTGAAGTTCTTCAGCAGGGTTCATCTGGGGTGGTGTCCATTGATTGTATCCTGGACCAAAGCCACCATAGGCACCATAACCTCCATAACCTCCGCCTCTACCATAACCTCTTCCAAAACCACCACCCCTACCGTATCCACCACCAAACCCTGCTCCCATTCCAAATCCTCCTGGCATAAAACCACCTCCCACAGTTAAAGGTTGTAATTTATTTTCCTTGTACATCCTCACTGCCTCTTCAACACTTACATTCGGGCTTTCAAAGACCCTTATCCCTGTTGTTCCAAGTACACCAGATGCATTCGGACCAACAGAACCAGTGATAATCGCAGAAGCACCTGTCTGGAGTGCCATCTGTGCAGTCTGAATACCTGCACCACCCGGTGCCTGTGCATAGGGATTACTGATTGCCTCATACTCCATTGTTTCAGGGTCAACAAGTATGAAGTAGGCACACCTTCCAAACCTCATATCCACAGGGGAATCAAGGGTGGGCCCTGTGGATGTAACAAGTATCTTCATTTCTCCACCTCACTTATTCCCTGAAGTTTCAGGTTGCTGTGGGTTGTAGGGCTCTGGTGGATACCCCCAGTATCCATATGGATTTACATATGGATTTGTATAAAAATAGGGATTATATGCACCCCAGTAGGGATAAAATCCACCATAGGCCCACCTCCATCCCCGTGGAAGACCTGTCCAGGGGCAATAACCAAGCCTTGCTCCAAAACCCCAACCTCTACCCCAACCTCTACCCCAGCCTCTACCCCAACCAAATCCAAAACCAGGACCATACCACCCATATCCAAACATAACACACCTCCTTTTTGCAGACATTATACATATTCTGTGCCAGTTATAAGACCTTGATAATCAAAGGGGTTTATTTTACTGGATGATTTAACTTGAAACAGTGTGTCTTATAATGAAACAATCAGGCGAAATCAACCCTCTGACCACCGAACTTCTTTGCCTTGTAGCAAGCAGCATCAGCCGACCTGATAAGGTCTTCAACATTTTCTCCGTCCTCAGGATAAACAGATACCCCTATGGACACAGTGACTTCTCTGTATCTGCTCTTTGCAATACTGTTCAATATGCGGTTTGCCACCTTTTCTGCATACTTCCTTGATGCATTATAAAGTATAACAATAAATTCATCCCCACCGTACCTTCCTATTGTATCACTCTTTCTCAGGTGCTCCCTGATCACCTGTGCATGTGAAATTAGTACCTTGTCCCCCTCTGCATGCCCATATCTATCATTGAAGGGCTTAAAATTGTCAAAATCAATAAAGAGAACAGCAAACTTCCGATTGTATCGTGTTGAACGGTCTATTGCATTCTGGAGCATCTTTTCCAGC
>QNDZ01000217.1 GCA_003646055.1 bacterium | reverse complement strand
TGGTGTGTATTCAACATCCACAGGACCATTGTATATTGCCCTTGGTCTGAATATCCTGTTTGCCTGCAGATACTCAACAATATGTGCAACCCAGCCTGCAACCCTTGACATTGCGAAGATTGGTGTAAACAGGTCTGTTGGGATACCAAGGAAGTGATAGACTATACCTGAATAGAAGTCCACATTGGGGAATATGCCCTTCTTCCCTACTTCTCTAATCATCACCTCTTCTATCTTCTTCCCTATGTTGATGAACTTCATGTCACCATTCTTCTCTGAAAGCCTCTCTGCATACTCTTTCAATATCTTTGCCCTGGGGTCGTATGCCTTGTAAACCCTGTGTCCAAACCCCATTATTTTCCTGTGTTCAGCAAGGGCGTTCAGAACATACTCCTCTGCCTTATCCTCTGAACCAATCTCATTAATCATCTTAAGAACCCTCTCATTTGCTCCACCATGAAGAGGACCCTTCAGTGTTCCAATACCTGTTACGATTGCTGAATACATATCAGACAATGTTGATGCAGTCACCATTGAGCCAAAGGTGGAAGCATTCATACCATGGTCAGCATGGAGGATAAGGGCAATATCCAGTATCCTTGCATCCTCTGTATCAGGTTTTTCTCCCCTGAGCATGTAGAGGAAGTTTTCTGCATGTGAAAGGTTACTATCAGGCTGAATGACCTCCTTACCCTTCCTCATTCTATCAAATGCAGCAATAATAGATGGTATCTTGGCAATGATTTTAATACCAATTCTCAGGTTTATATCCCTTGATTCAGCACCCTTCATTGGATCATTCAAACCCATTATTGAGACTGCTGTCCTTAGTGCATCCATTGGATGAGCATCCTTTGGGAAGTTTAATATGCAACCAATCTCATGCTCTGATAGTGCCCTGTGTTCCTTCAGGTCACCAATGAAATAATCAAGTTCTGTCCTTGTTGGGAGTTTTCCAAACAGAAGGAAATATGCAGTTTCCTCAAAGGTTGAATTCTTTGCCATCACCTGAATGGGTATGCCCCTGTAAATGAGTATCCCTTCTTCACCGTCTATGCAACTTATTGAGGTAATGGCGGCTATGACCCCTTCCAGCCCTCTTGAATACTGGAAATTTGTTGCGGTTTCGCAACCCATAAAAACCTCCTTGTTTTTTAAGATTATTAGTATATTGCAATATTATATAATTTAGAAAATGTGTCAACAGCCAGAATCATGGGAGGCCTCTCCAATAGTTATTATAGAAGTTTAAAATGAAAGGTCAAGGGAATACAATGGGATAAGATATACACTTTCCACTTTTCTAAAAATTGTCATATTGTCAATGTCCGGGTTGGGGGTTGACCGCAGTAGATATAGGGTTATTATAGGGCATGATTATAATAAAGAGTGAAAGGGAGATAAAACTGATAAGGGAGGCATGCAGGCTCACTGCTCTTGCACTTGATTATGTGGAATCATTGATAAAACCTGGTATCACAACTGGTGAACTGGATAGATTAACAGAGGAATTTATCAGGAAAAACAATGGGCTCCCTGCATTCAAGGGTTATCATGGTTATCCCGCAAGCATATGTGCCTCTGTCAATGATGTCGTGATTCATGGAATTCCAGGTGATTTGATGCTCAAAGAGGGGGACATAATCGGTGTTGACCTGGGTGTAATTTACAGGGGTTACTATGGTGATTCTGCAAGAACATTCCCTGTTGGAGAAGTCTCTGAAAATGCAAAGAGGCTTATGGAAATCACAAAAAGGGCACTGATGGAGGGAATAAAGAAGGCAGTCCCTGGAAACAGGGTCGGGGATATTTCCAATGCTGTTCAGACTGTTGCTGAATCCGCTGGTTACAGTGTTGTAAGGGAGTTTGTTGGGCATGGTGTTGGGAAAAAACTCCATGAGGAACCAGCCATCCCAAATTTTGGAAGGCCAGGCATTGGCCCTGAATTAAAACCCAACATGACGATTGCCATTGAGCCAATGATAAATGAGGGAGACTGGCATGTGAAGGTACTTGAGGATGGATGGACAGTGGTTACAGTGGATGGGTCGCTCTCAGCACATTTTGAGCATACCATACTTATAACTGAAGAGGGAAATGAAATACTGACATTATAACTTTTCCCTTTCACACCAAAAGTTTTAAACAGTAATTAAAGTTTTTTGATTATCATAATCACCGCAAGTCCCAGTATTAAGACTGTAAGACCGATTTCCAGCCAGAAAGGCTTTGTTTTTAATGATAGTTTACTCCCTGTTCTTGAACCTACGATTGAACCCAGAAGGACGAAAATTGCAGCATCCCATGGAACATCTCCTCTGCCAAGGTAAATCACCCATGCTGAGAGCGCTGTAAATATAGTAACAAATAGAGAAGTAGCAATGGCCTTCTTTATTTCTACACCAAGGGATTTTAAAAGAGGTGGAAAAAGGGAACCACCACTCCCTCCCCGTAACCCTATAATGAGATTCAAAAAAAATGTTCCAGAAAATACGGGAATCAAACCTGGACGCAACTTTGCTGTTAGACCTGGAGCAATTCTTTGAAGATGAACTCCAGCAACAGTAATAATAGAAACAATGAAAAAAAGCATTACGAGGGTGAAATCAGAAAATTTACCAACAAAGAGTGCACCCAAAATAGAACCTCCAATCCCTGCAGGTATCATATATCCTGCAATCTTCCATTCAATATTCCTTCTATGTGTGAATGCACCTGTCAAGGAGGAGAAAGGGATTACAAACAGGTTTACCCCAAAGGCTGATTTTATTGACATACCAATTAACACAAGTAGTGGAATACGAACTGACCCACCACCTATTCCAAACATTCCACTCATAAAACCTGAAACGAATCCTATCAAAAGAAACTCAATAAATTTTATCATCCTTCAACCTCCTTACATGGCTTGCAAACTTGATAAAGAATTCTGAGGCATAATCTGGATAGGTCCACGGAAGTGGCTGATAACCTCCCTTTTTGAATAAAAGCGTTATCTCTGCAAAAATACCTTTTCCCATATATATCCTGTGGGAATAGTTCTTTGTTGTAACAAGGACAACCCTTGGCTTTGAAATACCACCAGGGTCAAGGTTCACCCTTCTCTTCCCTTCCACTGCAAGTTCCCTTTCCTTCTCAACGGACTTCAACTTCCATTCAACAAGTTCATTCTCAGGAATAATTCTCTCTGTTGCAATCCATAATCTCCACAGAGGCCAGCCCATCTCCTTTTTGTAGTAATCTGTATAATCAAATGGTATTACAGGGGTCTCATATGCAATCCCGCAGTTTTCCCTTATCCAGTTCACTGCCCTGTCAAGCACCTCAGGGTCTGAATATATTATCC
>QNDZ01000216.1 GCA_003646055.1 bacterium | reverse complement strand
GGCAGTCAGGTCTCTAACTGGAACACCTGTAACAAATCGTGCAAAAAGATTTGCTGAATAAGAGAGCAACTTCCTTGAAAGAGGCCAGTTCTCAACCCTTATTCCCCTGATGTATCTTGAACCTATGACAAGGTCAAAATCATTGAGTGCATGGTAAAGTCTTGGAAGGTCGTTTGGATTGTGGGAAAAGTCTGCATCCATCTCAAAAACAAAATCATAACCACTTTTTATAGCCCATTTAAACCCTTCAATGTATGCAGTGCCAAGACCCAGTTTACCACTCCGTTCAATCAGATGAATTCTACCATCCCTTTTCTGGAGCCTTCTAACAATATCCCCTGTCCCATCAGGGGAGTTATCATCCACAACAAGCACATCCACGGGGATGTTCTGTTTCAACACCTCCCTTATTATGGATTCAATGTTTTCCCTCTCATTGTAGGTCGGGATTATAACAAGTCCTCTATTCATCTCCTTATCCTTATTAAAAGGTTCAAAATAACGGTCAGTACTATGGAGAGGAGTATTGATGTGGCAAGGGGGAAGACAAAGAGGAAGTTTTTCCGTCTTATAATGATGTCTCCTGGCATATGGAATGAAAACATTGCATAGAGAAGAAAGATACCCCCCACTACCAGAAGAATAATTCCTGTAAGTATCAGCATCCTTGCCACATTCTCCATTATATCTCTCCTTTTCTCATCATTCTGGATAGATGAAGTATTGCATCTGAATGTTCCCTGTCCTTTTTGTAAAAGGGTATGTTTTCCCTTATCTTCCTGTGTATCTTTCTCAAGGCAGGGCATATTTTCTCCTTCCTTAAATCAATTGCCTGAGCACCTGCAAGAAGTTCAATGGCAAGAACATAGTATGTGTTTTCAATAATTTCCATAAGTTTTAATCCAGCATTCAATCCCATGGAAACATGGTCTTCCTGATTGGCAGAGGTGGGGATTGAGTCAACTGATGCTGGATGGGAGAGAATCTTGTTCTGTGATACAAGGGCTGCTGCAGTCACCTGGGGAAGCATGAACCCAGAATTCACACCTGGCCTTTCAACAAGAAATGGAGGAAGACCGGTGAATGAGGTATCCATCAACTGGGCAATCCTTCTTTCAGATATGCTTGACAGTTCTGTAATGGCAATTCCAAGAAAATCCAGTGCAAAGGCAATTGGCTCACCATGAAAGTTTCCACCAGAGTAGACCCTACCATTTATGAGGAGTGGATTATCAGTAACACTGTTAAGTTCTGTTTCAAAAACCTTCTCAGCATACTCAATCACATCAAAGATTGCTCCATGAACCTGTGGCACACACCTGAATGAATATGGGTCCTGAACCCTCTCTGTTCTCTTTTGTGAAGAACCTTTCAACAGCCTTCTTATCTCAGATGCAACCTTTGATTGGCCTTTGTGTCCCCTTAATCTGTTCAATTCCCTGTTGAACGGCTCAAGCCTTCCTTTAATTCCCTCAATGGATAGGGCAGCAGATATATTTGCAAGCCTTAAAAGATTCTTTGCATGCCACAATCCTATACAACCTATGGATATCATGAAGTGCGTTCCGTTCAAAAGGGCAAGCCCTTCCTTGGGGGACAACTTAATTGGTTTAAGCCCCGCCTTTTTAAGGGCAGTTTTACCAGGGTAAACCCTTCCCTTGTAGGTTGCTTTACCCTTCCCTATCATCACCAGTGCCATGTGTGCCGAGGGTGCAAGGTCACCACTTGCCCCAACTGAGCCCTTCTCAGGAACAACAGGGATTACCCTCCTGTTTATCATACCAACAAGGAGTTTCAGTGTATCTGGCTTAACACCGCTGTATCCCCTTGCAAGTGAAGTCACCCTTGCAAACATTGCACCCAGCACCACATCCTCATCCAGATGCTTACCAACCCCAGAGGCATGGCTTAAAACAATGTTCTTCTGTAAATCAAGGAGTTCCTTTTCACTTATCCTTGTTCCAGCAAGTTTACCAAAACCTGTATTGATACCATACCCAACCTTTCCAGACTTTATGAAATCAGACAGTTCTTTATGCGACCTGGATACCCCCCTCAAAACTGCACTTTTCAGGGTAACCTTTTCTCCCTCAAAAACCACCTTGAAAAAGTCGTTGATTTTAACAGGATATTTAAGTTCCATGGTGATTAGTATAAACCGAGATTGTGTCAAGTCAAGGGAATATATTGTCAATTTTTCTTAACAAATAACCAGCCATTTAAAACGTAATAGGGATTCCCATATTTATTGCAATACTCTACATTCCTAATTGGTTGAAAAATCCACAAATAGTGGAGATAAATCTGAAAAAGGGAAAATCGTATTGCTGGGTTAATAGGAAATAAAATTATCTACCCATAGGAAAAGATTCTATGTATTGACAAATTAGAAGGTAAAAGATAAAATAATTTATGAGGATGTATGACTACAAAGGTAACGGAAAACTCTTTTCATTGATACAAGGATACAGGTTTATCTATACGAGCATTATTCACATTATGGTAAATTATCTGCAGATTTCTTCGATTTTAATGCTCACCACAAAATCAGAACTTGAAAATGAATTGAAGGGCTTTGACCTTGGGGTTGATGACTTTATGCCAAAGCCATTCCTTCCTGAAAGGCTGCTTGCAAGGGTCAGGGCACTACTTAAAAGGTACTACACCTGATGTCTGTATTCCTCATTGTTACTGGGATCATACTGGTTATTGCTGGACTCCCTGGAATTTTTATACCTGCACTCCCTGGTATTCCCCTTGCATTTGGTGGCTATATTATGATTGCAGGGGGCATGGGATTCAAATCGATTCACCCTGGAGTCTACATTTTTCTGGCGCTTATAACCTTAATATCGGTGCTTGCAGACTATTTTGCCTCATCCATTGCAACAAAGAAGGCTGGTGGCTCAGCCACCTCAGCAATTGCTGCATTTGTTGGGCTTTTTGTTGGCATTCTATCAGGCCAATTCTACCTTATGTTCATCCTTCCCTTCATATTTGCATTCATTGTTGAATACATAAAAACAGGGAACATCAAAAGAGGAATAAAGGTGGGGTTTTATGCCTTTGCAGGATTTCTTGGCTCCATACTTTTCAGAGTTTTTGCATATTTTGCTATGCTCTTGGTCTTTCTAATCCAGGTAATAAAATGAACAGGAAGGATTCTTATCTTTTTCTTTTAACAGGCGTTTCCCTTATTGTATTGATCAATTTTAGAAATCTTTTCACGGATGAACTGAAGTATTACCTCCCTGCTGCTTTGATGATGAGGGAAGGGCTTATTCCTTACAGGGACTTCTTTTTCCCTCAAATGCCCCTCTCAGCTATATTTTTTATTCCAACATCAACAGGTGGATGGGGTGGTTTAATGCTTTCACGCTCTCTCGCCTCAGTCC
>QNDZ01000215.1 GCA_003646055.1 bacterium | reverse complement strand
TTGAAGAGGAAGAGGGCGGTCTCTGGAGAATTTTCATAAAGAAGTAGTTGACCTTATTTTATAAAGGGTTTATTATATTATCATGGAAGCACTGATCATAGTTGATATGCTCAATGACTTTGTGAGGAAGGACGCACCCCTTTATGTTCCTGGTGCTGAGAATACCATACCAGCAATAAAAAGGGAGATTGAAAGGGCAGATAAACAGGGGATACCAGTGATCTATGTATGTGATGCCCACGACCCTGATGATGAGGAGTTCTCCATCTGGCCTGCTCACTGTGTGAGGGGAACAGAGGGGGCTCAGGTTGTTGATGAATTAAAGCCTAAAAAACACCATATAATCATAGAAAAGACCAGGTATTCAGGTTTCTTCAGGACAAATCTTGAAGAAACCCTGAGGAATCTTAATGTTGATACAGTAAGACTGGTTGGTGTTGCTACAAACATATGTGTTCTATATACAGCAGCGGATGCATTCATGAGGGGATTCAGGATATTGGTTGTTTCTGATGGTGTTGAGGGCCTCACCCCTGAGGATAAGGAGTGGGCACTGAAGCAGATGAAGAATCTCTTCCTTGCAGAGGTGGTATGATGGGGTGGATGGAGGATGTGAAACAGGGGAAATTAACGGACATATACTTTGAGAGGTCTCAGGAGATACTTAAGAAAGAAGGGGTTGACCCATACGTTACCATGGAGGTGGTAACCCACACACTTCCAGAAGGTTATAAGTGGGCTGTTTTCACAGGTGTTTCAGAGGTTCTATCCCTTCTTGAAGGTCTTCCTGTTGATGTCTATGGATTTGAAGAGGGTGAGATTCTATTCCCAGAGGAGCCAGTGCTCACCATTAAAGGGAGATACTCCTCCTTTGGGGTTTATGAAACTCCCATACTCGGTATGCTCTGCCAGGCATCGGGTATAACCACAAAGGCACTCAGGTGTCGTGTCACTGCAGGGGAAAAGACCCTGCTCTCCTTTGGTGCAAGGAGGATGCATCCATCCATCTCCACATTGATTGACAGGTATGCATACATGGGTGGGGTTGATGGCATATCCGTTATTAAGAGTGCTGAGGAACTGGGCATTAAACCCACAGGCACCATACCCCATGCACTTATTCTCATCCTTGGAGATACAGTGAAGGCCCTGCTTGCCTTTGACAGGGTTATGGATGAGGGGATACCCAGGATTGCACTGATTGACACCTTTGGGGATGAGAAGTTTGAGGCAATCAGGGTTGCTGAAGCACTCAAAGAGAAATTATATGGTATAAGGCTGGATACCCCCCGCTCAAGGAGGGGTGACCTTAAGAGGATTGTGGAGGAGATAAGGCAGGAACTGGGGATAAGGGGTTATGGACATGTAAAGATCTTTGCAAGTGGTGGGCTTGATGAGTACAAAATCAAGGAACTGTCAGATGTTGTTGATGGTTTTGGTGTTGGAACATCACTATCAAATGCAAGGACCATTGACTTCAGCATGGATATTGTGGAAATTGAGGGAAAACCTGTGTCAAAGAAGGGAAAATCCTCTGGTATGAAGGAGGTTTATCACTGCATGAGATGTGGTGAGAGGATTGTTGTTCCTTCTGGGGAGGAACCTGCGTGTCCCTGCGGTGGTAAAATAGAAAAGGTTACCCAGAAACTCATGGAGAATGGCAGAATTATGATGAAGTGGACACCAGAACAGGTGAGGGGAAAAACCTTAAAAAGGGTGAGGTTTTTAAGTGTTTAGTATAAGGTATGTAAGGGAGAATGCCCAAAAGATTAAAGAGGGGATAAGGAAGAAGAAGGTTGAGATTGATATAGACCTTCTCCTCCAGAAGGATGAGAGGCGCAGGAAGTTAATAACAGAGATTGATAACCTCAGGCATGAGCAGAAGGATGCAGGAAGGATTATTGGTGAAAAGAAGCAGCAGGGAGAAGATGCTGAGGAATTGATAAATCAGATGCAGGAAATAAAAAGAAGGCTGAAGGCATCCGAGGAGGAACTTAAAAAACTGGAAGGTGAAATCAATGAAACCTTAAAGTGGATCCCAAACCCACCACATCCATCTGTTCCAGTGGAAGAGAGTGTGATAAAAGAATGGGGTGAGGTGAAGGAATTCCCATTTGAACCCAAAGACCATCTTACCCTGTGCAATGCCCATGGTATACTTGATTTTCCCGCAGGTGCAAGGATTGCAGGGAGCAATTTCCCACTTTACAGGGGGAAGGGTGCAAAACTTGAAAGGGCCCTGATAAATTTCATGCTTGACCTTCATATAAAAAAACATGGTTACACAGAGATTTTTCCACCATTCCTTGCCAATGAAAAATGCATGTTCGGGACAGGACAACTCCCCAAACTGAAAGAGGATATGTACCTGATTGAGCAGGATGGACTTTACCTGAATCCAACAGCAGAGGTTCCCCTCACAAACATGTACAGGGAATCTGTGATTGATGAAAAGGACCTGCCCATCAAGTTTACTGCATACACTGCCTGTTTCAGGAGGGAGGCAGGCTCATACGGGAAGGAAACAAAGGGGCTCATGAGGGTTCATCAATTCAACAAGGTTGAACTTGTGAAATTCTCACACCCGGAGAACTCTTACAATGAACTTGAATCCCTTCTTCAGGATGCAGAGGAGGTTCTTCAGCTTCTTGGGCTTCCATACAGGGTTGTTCTTCTCCCATACGATGACCTCTCTTTTGCATCAGCAAAGACATACGATATAGAGGTATGGGCACCTGGTCTTGGAAGGTGGCTTGAGGTCTCCTCTGTGAGCAACTTTGAGGACTTCCAGGCAAGAAGGGCAAACATCAGATTCAGGAGCGGGAACAGAACAGAGTTTGTCCACACACTGAACGGTTCGGGTGTTGCCACACCAAGGACATTCATTGGAATAATTGAAAACTACCAGCAGGAGGATGGCTCAATCATTATTCCGGAGGTACTGAGGAAATATACAGGTTTTGACAGGATACCATGATTGATTCATACAGGTTTGGGAAGATTGTTATAGATGGTAATGCCTATACAAAGGATGTGATAATCCTGGGGAAGGAGGTCTTCCATCCATGGTGGAGAAAAGAGGGGCACAGGGTCTTTCCTGAGGACCTTGATTGGGCAATTGAACATGGGGCAAAGGCCTTTGTGTTTGGAACCGGATTTTACGGAATGGTGAAGATACCGGATGAAACTATTAAGTTCCTCAAGGAGAAGGGATTCCATTTCAGGTCAATGAAAACAGGGCTTGCAGTGAAGGAGTTTAATAAGATGGAGGAAGGGGAAAGGGAGGACACTGCCTTCTGTCTCCACCTCACCTGCTGATATGCCCCATGAAAGAATCCTCCTCGTAAATCCACCAATATATGATTTTGCTGCATATGATTACTGGTTAAAACCCCTGGGTCTTCTA
>QNDZ01000214.1 GCA_003646055.1 bacterium | reverse complement strand
GTAACTGAAAAATTTATCACTGTTGCAGGGGCTGTTGAAAATCCATACACTGCCAGGGTTAAAATTGGCTCACCATTTTTGCCTTTGATTGAGATGGCAAAGCCAGTAACAAAGTACTACAGGGTGATTGAAGGTGGCCCAATGACTGGAACTGTTGTTGACCATGAAAATGCCTTAGTTACAAAGACAACATCAGGAATTATAATCCTTCCTGAAGACCATTATCTCATCAAAAGAAAAACCATCCCATCAAAATCTATCCTGAAGATAACACAGTACTGTACCCAGTGTACCCGTTGCACCGACCTGTGCCCAAGGCATCTCCTCGGTCATACAATCAGGCCTCACATGGTAATGAGGAATATTGGTTACAAATTGACTGATACAGATGTTGTAATGGATGTATTCAATTGTTGCCAGTGTGGATTGTGTGAGTACTTCTCCTGTCCTGTTATGCTCTCTCCCATGAGCACAATAATGGAGATGAAGCAATTCCTGATTTCACAGGGTGTGAAACCAGAAAAGGGTAAAAATCCAGAACCGGATATAGAAAAAAAATCCCGCAGAGTTCCTGTGAAGAGACTTATCCAGAGGATAGGCATAATCAAATATCTAACTGATGCACCCCTTACTGAGATAAAGACAGAGCCCCGTGAATTCACCTTATTGCTCAAACAGCACATTGGAACACCTGCTTCACCCATAAAAAAGCCTGGTGAAACCGTTAAAAAGGGTGAAAAGATTGCTGATATAGAAGATGGTAAACTTGGAACACCAGTCCATTCCCCTGTGAATGGAAGGATTGTAGCAATTACAGGGGAATACATACGAATAAGAAAAGCATGAAAAAGGCAATCCTTCTGATACACGGTTTTGGAGGAACCCCTTATGAGATGCAACCAGTAGGAAGGCTCGCTGAAAAACTGGGTATAAAACCTATATATGCAAAACTTCCAGGCCATGGTGGTAATCCCTTTGAACTGGAAGGAATAAAAGCAGAGGACTGGATAGAATACCTTGTTGGGCTCTACAGTTTGATTGAGGCGGATTTTGACTGGATTTCAGTATGTGGCCTCTCCCTTGGTGCACTCCTCGCTGGCATTCTTGCAAAGGAAAAACGGCCTGAAAAACTTATTCTCCTTGCACCAGGTGTATATCCCAAGAGGTCAGCATTCCTCCTTGCGCCCTTTGCAGGATTCATCAGGGGAAAACTTGTCAAGATAGCAGATGAAAGTTTGAATCCAGAATCAAATATTTATGTGCCATTGAGTTCTGTTAAGGAACTATGGAGGGTCGTCAGGATTTTTGCAAGGTCAATTGAAGGAATAGTTTCCCCAACACTTGTTATTCAAGGGCTTTCAGACGAGATGGTGAAGATAGAATCGGCATATTTTGTAAAGAAGAGGCTTGGAGAGAGGGCAAGACTCGTTCTGATTCCAGGTGTGGCTCATGTTGTTACCCTTGATAAAAATGTTGATAAAACACTGGGTATAGTAAAGGAGTTTCTCTCTTGGCCTCGGTAAGAACAAGTGTTAAAAGAGGAATAAGGCTTTTTTTGATACTCCTTGTGATTACAATTGTCCTGCTCCTATCCCTCACGGTTACAGGAGAAACATGGCATGCATTAAAGCGTCTGCCCATCTATTATTTTCTTATCGCCCTCCTCTTCTGGGGCATATACATTCTCTTTGACGCATTGAGACTGCTGGTCATCATACATGGAATAACAGGGAGATGGCTAAAACTCTCTGTATCATTTGATGTAATACTCACAGGCTCATTCATGGCAGCAGTAACACCCTTCCAGACAGGTGGTTTACCTGTTCAACTCTACATCCTGCATAAGAATAAACTATCCATTGGAAAGGGCACACTTGCACTCCTTTTAAGGGGCATATTTTATGCCCTTTTTATATTCACCCTGATTCCATTTTTACTCCCTCTCTATCGTTCCATGGAAGGTTCAAAACTTTCAACAATTCTTAACTACTCCAAGTTTGTATATATCTTTGTTATCATTGCCTTCATACTTGTGATTACAATACCTGAAAAAATAAAAAACGGACTTCTAAAGCTCACAGGCCATCGTGAAAATAAATTAAAAAGGGTGATACGAAAAACCTTTGATGAAATAATTGATATGAAACAAGAATTCTGGGCATTCACAAAGAAAAAATGGTGGCATACACTTGGAGCATACATCCTCAGTTTTCTTTCATATATTCCATACTACTCAATCGCCCCTTTGATATTGAAAGGGCTTGGTATTGATGTTAATTACTACCACGTGTTTTTCCTCCAGGTTTTTCTTATACTCTTCACCTTCTTCTTTCCAACACCCGGTGGTACAGGTGCTGTTGAAGGAGGTTTTGCAGTCCTGTTCACAACAATCGCACCGAGACACATACTGGGTGTTTATACATTGATATGGAGATTTTTCACATCCTATATCACTGCAATTGTGGGTGGATTTTTAACCCTGAAGGTGTTAAAATTAGGTGATGTGGAGATTGAAGAAAATGTAGAATCTGAAGTTGATGAACCTTAAAAAATTTCCAGTAATTTACTGGAAAAGGAGGTGTAATATGAGAAGGTTCTTTATAATCACAATTCTGGTGGGGCTAATTTTCACACCCATGTTTATTGAGGGCGCTTCCTGGAAAGGAATTCTTGGGAAGATGAAAACCAATTATTCAACCCTTCAGACAAAGGTGCAGGATATGAAATTTCAGGGAGTAATGCTGATGAAGACCCCTGAAGGCAAGGATATGGAAACAAACTTTACCTATTACAGAAAGGATAAAAAGTTCAGGCAGGAAATTGAGATAAAAGTTCCTGGGATGGAAGGAGGAATGAAGCAGATTGTTGTTTATGATGGCAAAAAGGGATATGTATTTTCTCCAATGGGAGAAAAAAGAGAACTCAAGGACTATGAAACTAACCAATACGAACCACCTGTTGACTGGTGGACAGACCTGCCCAAAGATGCAGTTATAAAGGGAACAGAAAAGGTTGATGGAAAGACATGCTATGTGGTTCAGGCACAGGAAGAGAATACAGTCACAAAAATATGGATTGACAAAAACAACTATGTTCCTGTTAAGGTTGAAAACATTGAGGGTGAACATAAATCAGTAATTAAATTTCTGGAATTCAAAACCACCCCTCAGGGTGGAAAGGTGCCTTACAAAATTGAGTTCTATGACAATGGTAAACTTGCCGCAACCTATATGGTTAAATCAATCCAATACAATGTTGGATTATCTGATGACCTCTTCAATCCTGCGAATGTAAAAACAGGAAGTATGGAAGACTTAATGAAGAAGATGATGCAGAGGAGATAAGACTCGCAGTTTTATGTGAGCATCAGTATTCCCTTATAGCATCTATTATCTTCATGCCAGCTGCCCTTAATGCAG
>QNDZ01000213.1 GCA_003646055.1 bacterium | reverse complement strand
GTTTTATGACCGCACTTGGATACTACGGAATAACAACTCAGGTTCAGAGAAATTTTTTTGAGTCTGCTGCTTTGAGAAGGTCAATATCTTTTGAATCAGCAGGTCTTAGTTTTAATTACTACAAGATAAAGAAAGTTCTGTACTTTGACTTCATCCGTATAAATGACTTCTTTATAAGCACAAAAGAAAAGGCCTTTGTAGATGCTGTATATTTATGGTCTTTTGGTAAATATACCATTGATTTTGATTCACTGGACTTTGACAAATTTGATAAAGATAGGTTGAAGTCAGTAATCCAGCCTTATCCAGAAAAAACAAAAAGGATGGTAAGAAAACTATGCAGTATTTAATAGAACAGGAGAGATTTGAGATAGAGGTTCTTGATTACCTCAATACCAAAGGTTTTCTAAGAAACCTCGTATTTTATGGTGGAACAATGTTAAGACTGTGTTATGGTCTGAATCGCTTTTCAGTTGACCTTGACTTCTCTCTAAAGAGTAAGGTTGATACCGGTGAATTTTTTGAATCACTGCTTGATTACCTCAAACGTTCATATGTTGTGGTAGATAGCGCGAACAAGTTCTACACGATTTTATATGAGATAAAATCCCCTGCATATCCACGGTCATTAAAAATAGAGATAAGAAAAGAGATAAAGGATGTTAGGGTTGAAAGGGCAATAGCCCATAGCAGATTTACGAATAGACAGGTTATGGTGAAAGTTGTGTCTCTATTGGATATGATGGTGTTAAAGATAGAAGCGTTTATTTCCAGAAAGGAGATTAGAGACCTTTTTGATATTGAATTCCTTCTAAAAAGGGGTATCTCACTACCTGAGGATATTAATATGCTGAAAAAACTGGATGTTTTAATTGATAAATTAACCGATAAGGACTATAAAGTAAAACTTGGTTCACTGCTTGAACCAGAAGATAGGAAGTATTATTTAAAGGAAAACTTTAAGATACTGAAACTTGCCATTGCAGAGAAGCTGTACGGGAAGTAGATAATTCACTTTTCAGGAAGAGATTGTCTTGATTATTTCCTCTCTCCTCACCTCAAGAACATCAAGGAACGCCTGAACAATTTCAGGGTCAAAGTGTGTTCCAGAATCCTTTTTAAGCCTTCTGATTGCCTCTTCAAGTGGGAGACCCTTCCTGTAAGGTCTATCTGTGGTCATGGCGTCAAATGCATCTGCCACTGCTATAATCCTTGCATTGAATGGTATATCCCCATTTTTTATACCATCTGGATAACCACTACCATCGTACTTCTCATGGTGGTGAAGAATCCCCTCTATGACTTCAGGAATTTTCAGGGGTTCCATTATCTTTGCCCCCCTTGAAGGGTGTTCCTTGATAAGGGCATACTCCTCCTCAGTGAGTTTACCCGGTTTGAGCAGAACACTGTCAGGTATTCCAATCTTTCCAACATCGTGGAGCAATGCAGCCAGTTCAAGTGCCCTTCTCTGTTCAGCAGACATCTTGAATGTCCTTGCAATGAGCATTGAATACTTGGTGACCCTTGCTGTATGACCCTTTGTGTATGGGTCTTTTGCCTCAATTGCGTTGACAACAAGCATGATGGCGTTTCTGAAAAGGTCCTCAAGTTCCTTATAAAGAGATGCATTCTCAATGGCTATTGAAGCATGCTTTGCAATTGCTTCAAAAACAGTTATATCCTCAACAGTGAATGTTCCACCGCCCTTCTTGTTCAAAACCTCTGCAACACCAATGATTTCACTCTTTTTCCATAGAGGGACAGCAATGATTGATTTTGTGATGAATTTTGTTTTTTCATCAACCTTTGAATAGAATCTCTCATCCTTTGACACATCAGGCACATAGAGGGTTCTGCCGTGTTCAGCAACCCAGCCCACAATCCCCTTACCCCATGGAACCCTTATCTCTTTCAGACTCTCCTTCTTCTCACCGGTTGCTGCAACAAAGTAAAGGTCATTCCTCTCCTTATCAATCATGAATATGGAACTTGCCTCAGCATCCAGTGCCTCTTTTGCCGTTTCCATAATCCCCTCAAGGAGTGTCTGGAGGTCAAGCATTCCACCTAATTTCAGGGAGATGTCTATGAGTGCCCTGAGCCTTTCAATCTCTTTCTGGTTCACATAGTAGAGCCTTACCTTTTCAACAACGGACGAGAGAATAGGGATAACACTGGATATAAGCTTGAGGTCTTCCTTTTTAAAACCACCATGCTTGTTGAGAACCTCAAGAACCCCAACAATCTTATTACCTGTCATAACAGGAACAGCAAGAATGTTTTCCGGGATGTATCCAATGGAAACTGCAAACTCTTTTGCCCATCTTTCATCTTCTGAAGGATTGTTTGATATGATGGGCCTCAAACTCTCCGCAACAACACCAGCAATCCCGGAACCAGGAGGTAGCCTTTCACCAATGATTCCTTCCTTTCCTCCATAAACAGCAACAAACTGAAGGCTCCCATCGTCCATCAGGAGCAACAAACTCCCTACACTTGCCCTTACAAAGGCTGCTATTTGTTTTAACATGCATTTAAATTCCTCATGAATGCCAGTCCCTGAGACTGCACACTTGAGCAGTTTCTTTATTAGAACATCAGTCTCTACCGATCTTTTTGAGAACATATTCCCTTTCTCCCATTCCAAGTTTTTCTGCATATTCAAGTTGAATTTCAGACCTGATTTCTGTATGAATTAAACCAAACTTGTCCTTATTTCGCACATCACCTTCAAAGAACCTGTAATCCCCTGGCGATTCCCTGACAAGGTCAAAGGATGCCTGGTCAATGGATACAGGGTCATCTGAGATAAGTATCCCTATATCTGGAACAATTGCACCCCTGCTCTTTGGATAACAATCACACTCAGGTGATATATCCATGAGAAGGTTTATATAAACAACCTGTTTCCCCTTAACAGATGCTATTGCATGTTCCACCATCTTCTCCATAAGTGAGGTGAAGGAGGCATTCCATAAAACCTTTATAGCATTGAAAGGACAGAATCCAATACATTCACCACATCCTATACATTTGTCTTCGTCTATTACAGATATTTTACCATCCATATGGAGTGCGTCAACAGGGCAGACAAGGAGACATTTCCTGCAGCCTGTACAATATTTCTCTTTTATAACCGGTATGGCATTTGAATGCATGGAAAGTTTCCCTTCTTTTATGGAGCAACCCATACCAAGATTTTTTAGAGCACCACCAAAACCAGTAATTTCGTGACCTTTAAAGTGTGAAATAACAACCATCTTTTCAACATTTGCAATTGCCTCAGCAATCTTCACCTTTTTGTAATGTTTGCCATTCACCTCAATTTCTACACCTGATGTTCCACCAAGACCATCTGCAATAATTATCGGTGCAAAATCAAACCCATTCCACATGGCAGTGTAAAGATAATCAACAGCAGTTCCCCTTGAACCCCTGTACAGTGTGGTTGTGTCT
>QNDZ01000212.1 GCA_003646055.1 bacterium | reverse complement strand
TATCTACCTCCAGAGACCAAACAACTACCTTGATTTTGTCATGATGAAAAAGGGATTTAAATACAGGAAAAGGGAACTCACTGCATATATCCCCATTACAGATGACCCGTTCTCCTTGTTCAAGCAGGAGGCAAGAACAGCAACAAGGAAGGCAATGAATGAAGGTTTGACAGTTGAATTTAGTGACGACTTCGCATCATTTTATGAGATACTCAAAAAGAACCTGAGGATGAGGCACAATGTGAATCCAACCCATACACTTGAGGAGTTATTAAAATTAAAATCCCTCTTCCCGGATAGAATATGGCTGAATGCCGTTTATCTTAAAGGTAGAATGATAGCAGGAACTGTGATATTTGAAACAAATCAGAGGGTAGCACTTGCCTTCTACATATCCCATGATGATAATTTTCAGAAGTACAGACCTGTGAATTTTCTGTTCTATGATACATTGAAAAAATGCAAAGAAAAGGGATTCCAGTACCTTGACCTTGGAACTTTCACACTGAACATGGAACCAAATATGGGGCTTGGAAGGTTCAAGGAGAGTCTGGGTGCAAGAGGACTCTTCAGGGATACGCTCTATATAGACCTATAATGGGTAAGGTAAGAAGGCTTTTCAAACATACAGCAGTATACAGTATTGGTTTATTCCTGAAAAAGGCCATTGGTTTTTTTCTCATACCTATCTACACAAGGGTTCTTCCTCCATCAGAATACGGAATACTTGCGCTTTCATATTTATTTGTCTCATTCTCACTTTTATTTTCTGCACTTGGCCTGAATACGGCATTCTTCAAGTGGTTCACCAGTGAAGGCAGGGAGAAAGAGGCTGCCAGCACCCTCTTGTGGTTCAAGATATTCATCATATCCCCTGTGCTTTTAATTTTTATGATATTTTCTAAACCAATCTCACTTCTGGTTTTCAGAAAATCCCTTCCAGAACTCATTATCCTATCCATACTCATTGTCATAACAGAGAATATAGCAACTTTCTTCACACTGATTCTCAGGGCTGAGGAGAAATCATTTGCATATGTTCTGGTGAACACAGTGAGATTCCTTCTGAATATGGGGCTTAACATTGTATTTGTTGTTGTTTTCAGACTTGGTGTGAAAGGAATACTCTTTGGTGACCTTATTTCCCTTGTATTTCTCATAATCCTTGCATTACCATTTGTCTTCAAACACTTTGCCTGGACACTTGATAGAGAACTGTTGAAAAAAATGTTTGGGTATGGTCTTCCACTTCTTCCATTGACACTCATTATGCTCCTTCTTGAACTCTCGGACAGATACCTGATAAACATCTTCAAGGGCACAGGCGAGGCAGGAATATACACACTCGGTTATCAATTTGGTACAATACTTCAACTCTTCATTCTTGGATTCAGGTTTGCATGGGAACCATTCTTCTTCAAGAATCCAGAGGAAAAGGAACTATTCAGCAGGGCAGGACTCCTTTTCTTGAGGATTGGACTCTTTATGTGGACAGGGCTTGTATTCCTTCTCCCTGAGATTTTCAAAATCTTTGTCTCCCCTGTTTACCATTCTTCAATGGCTGTTGTCTCTGTTGTTGCAGCAGGATACATCTTCTTTGGTCTCCATGAGGTCTTCTCTGCTCCTTTTTTCATACATTCAAGAACAAAGCTGCTGATCCCCATTGCAGGTGCATCATTCCTGCTCAACTTCCTGCTGAACCTCTACTTTATCCCAAGATGGGGGGGGATGGGTGCTGCCTTCACAACCCTGCTATCCTACTTTGTCCTTGCCATTCTATCGTATATCTATGCACAGAAAATAATGAGGGTTCCTCACAAACTCACTGCAATCACAATTGACACAGTTGTTACATTCCTGATTTATGTACTTCTAAAGGATACAGGACTCATTGTAAGGCTTTCTGCCATACTTATCGTATCAATATATCTGTATTTAAGGTCATTCAATATGAATCTAAAGGTAAAGCATAGGTAAAATGGACTGTGAAAATTTTCTCAAGAAAGGGCTTTTTTTAAAAAAAACACTTGACTAAAAATTGTATTCATATATCTTATTAAAAAAATCAGAAAGGAGGTGTGTATATGAAGAAACTCATGATGGTGTTCCTTGCACTTGGGTTACTTGCAGGATGCACCAAGTATGCTTCCCAGGAACAACTTGATGAACTGAATGCAAAGAAGCAGGAGGTTGCCACATTGAAGACAGAGATAACCCAGACACAGGAACAGAAGGCGACACTTGAGGCACAGAGAGACTCACTGAAGGCAGAGATTGATAAACTGGAAGCGAAAATCCAGGAACTGGAAGCAAAGTTAAAGTAAGGAGGGAGAGATGAAAAGATTTGTACTAATAGTTCTTGCCCTTCTTCTGGTGGTTTCCTTTGGTCTGAATGCACAGGAAGAGAATAAGAAACTGAAACCAGATGAGGCAGAGCAGTTAATTCAACAGTACACACAGCAGGCCGAGCAACTCAAAGCACAACTTGACCAGGAGAAGGCAACTGTAACAGATCTTCAGGCTGAGGTTGATTCTCTCAAAAATGTTATTGATGAATTAAATGCAAAGATTGCTGAACTCGAAAAGCAAATAGAGGAACAGAGTTATTATGTTGTTAAGCCAGGCGATTGGCTTTCCAAACTTGCAGAGTATCCAGATGTCTACGGGCATGGGAACTATGCAAGATGGAGAGAAATCTATAAAGCAAATAAGGATTTAATTCAGGATCCCGACCTTATATTACCAGGTTGGAAACTGAAGATTCCCCGTCCATAAGAAGTGAAAAAAAACTGAAAAATACAGAGGCAGCCCCTGGAAAATTCCAGTGGGCTGTCTATTTTTAAAATGAAGGAGAAAAAAGAAGAATACAAAAAAGAAATAATCACACACAGCATCTTTACCCTGCTTGGCAAAGAGGACGAAAACCTTCCTGTGCTTGAAAAAAACCTTGGGGTCAGGATCTTCTCAAGGGGAGAAAGAATTGTGCTTAAAGGGGCAAAGGAGGATGTAGAAAAGGCAGGGGTAAAACTTGAAAAACTTCTCAAAGATATTGGGGGGAGGAAATACATATCAAAGGAAGAAATAAACTTCCTTCTGTCAGAGGATAAGAAAGTTACAGCAGAAGGTATTGTCCTGCCAAGGAAGATAATAAGACCACGTACAGGGAATCAGGCACACTACCTTGAAATGATTGAAAAGAACTCTGTTGTATTTGCAATTGGTCCTGCAGGGACTGGGAAAACATACCTTGCTGTTGCAGCTGCAGTCTCATATCTTTTGAGGAAGAGGGTTTCAAGAATAGTCTTAACCAGACCTGCTGTTGAAGCAGGAGAAAGCCTTGGATTCCTTCCTGGAGGATTTATTGAAAAGGTTGACCCATACCTGCGTCCACTTTACGATGCACTCTATGATATGCTCCCTGCTGACAGGGTTAAACGCTATATAGATAATGGAACCATTGAGATAGCACCCCTT
>QNDZ01000211.1 GCA_003646055.1 bacterium | reverse complement strand
TATCCCTCAAACAATATCCTTTCTCTCGTTGTGGTCTCCTCTGCTCAGACTGTATCAAGGAGTGGGATTGTTCTCCCCCCGAGCAAAAGGGTTGCCCTGTCCAGCCTTATTGAGAATGGTACAAAATTGGAGGAGAAGATTGAGATGGTTCTGAATGGGGAAATCAGGGGGATTGCAAAAAAGAAGATAGTGGTTAAAAGGAGGAAATAATGTTAATTCATCTAATTTCAATCGTGATGGTCATACAGGGTGATTCACTCTTCACAGGGAAGATAAATCAGGTTGAGGTGTCCAGAGAGGGGATTTTTTCTGGGTATGTTATAGATAAGGTTTCAGGTGAACTCTCTGGTGAGGTTGCAAGTGATGCATCAGGTGAGTACATTGCCATTGATGGGGCTGTTTACTATAAGGGAAGAAAGATTATAGGTAAAGAGAACAGTTATGTCAGGCTGGAAAAATTCAAGGGTTATACCCTTGGCCTGTTTATACCTGACAGTAGGGTATACATTTTATCAGGAGGCAGGGTTAAGGACAGTCTTAAAATTGACCTTGAGGGTATCAATGACATATATAGATACGGGAATGACTTATTCCTGTTTGGTTCAGGAGAGATTTTTACATTCACACTGAGCGGAAGAACAGAGAAATTTGCACAGTTCCCCGTGAAGAACATAACAGGTATAAAAAGGCAGAGGGGGAGATGGTATGTCTCAACTTCAGAACCAGGAAGAATTTATGAAAAGGTGGGCAAGGAGTGGAGGGTGTTCTATGACCCCAATATTACAGAGGTGAATGCCTTTGCCTTTATTGGTGACACAGTATTTGTTTCAGGTAATCAGGTTCAGGGAAACCAGCTTCAGGGAAGGGTGGTTGCAATTTATGGAAATGAGGAGACAGAGATATATAAAGGGTCGGGTGTATTATCAGGTGCAGGAACATGGAGAGGTTTTGTGTGTGGTGATGGTGAGGATGGTCAGATTGCAGTTTTCACAACAGAGGGGTTTAAACTGATTCAGGATTTGCCAGAAAAGGAGATTGTTGATATACATCAGGAAGGCAGAAACATTGTCATATGTACTGGTAAACCTGCAGGTGTCTATCACATGCTCAGGACAAAATCAAAAAAGGGTGAATACACCACAAGGGTGATTGATGGAGGATACGGTGTGAAGTGGGGCAGGGTGAGATGGAGAGGAAAGGGTAGGGTTAAGGTGCAGTACAGAACAGGGAGAACTTCAAAGACAGACACCACATGGACTGGTTGGAGGGAGTTGAATAGAGAAATAAATTCAGGTGATAGATACCTTCAACTGAAGTTCAGCCTTCTTTCAGGAAATGATTTTATCAGGTTCATTGAGTTGAATTATCAACCCAGGAATCATCCTCCTGTAATAAAAGATTATGGGGTGCTTCCGCCTGGTGTTGGATACGGTAATGCAGACAATTCTCCATTTGATAGGGCAATGATGGATGAGACCCAGAGGGCAAGATGGAAGGGGATGGGGTTTGTTATTCCTGATGGCTCATTCCTGGTGAAGACTGCGATTCTTAGATGTGTCTGGTGGAATGCTGAGGATAGGGATGGAGATAAACTTGTTTTCAGCCTGTACATAAAAAAGAAAGGTGAAAAGTACAGGTTGATAAATGATGCAATACAGGGGAATGCCTATTTCATTGATGCATCTGTTTACCCAGAGGGAGAGTACTATTTAAAGATAGTTGCCAGGGACTATGAGACATCCTTTTATCCAGACAGTGATTATGCTGAAGTGGACTTTCTCATTGACAATACCCCACCTGTTTTGAAATCAGGTAAATTTAAAAATGGATGGTACTCAGGAGTGGTTGAGGATAAACTTTCACCAATTTACAGGATTTTTTACAAGTTTGAAGGAGAGGAGTGGTATGCCTCAATACCAGAGGATGGTGTTTTTGATGAGAAAAAGGAAGGGTTCAGATTCAGGGTTCCTGATGGCGAGAGGAAAGGGGCATTAAAGATAGAGGATAAACTTGGGAATTACAAAATTATACCGTTGAGGTTTGAATGAGGGTAGGTGTTCTCTACGGAGGCTGGTCTTCAGAGAGAGAGATTTCACTTATATCAGGGAAGAATGTTGCAGATGCCTTGAAAAGGCGTGGGTATGATGTTGTGCTAATTGATGTCCAGAGGGATTTCCCCGAGAGGGTTAAGGAGTATCACATTGATGTTGCATTTGTCATGCTCCATGGGACACCTGGTGAGGATGGGATTATTCAGGGTGTGCTTGAGTTTATGCAGATACCCTATACAGGTTCAGGGGTTCTTGCCAGTGGTCTTGCAATGGATAAGGTTCTCTCAAAAAAGGTGTTTATCTCCTCTGGTATTCCAACCCCTGGTTACATTTATCCTGCCACGAAAAAACTCCCTTCTAACTGGGATTTCCCCGTTGTTGTGAAACCAAGGGCAGAGGGCTCATCTGTTGGTGTGAGCATTGTTGATTCGCCTGATGAGTTGCCAAATGCAATAGCCCTTGCATCAAAATATGGTGAGGTTTTCATTGAGGAGTATATTGATGGTATGATTGCAACCTGTGGGATTCTGGGTGATGAGGCTTTGCCAGTTCTTGAACTTGTTCCGGTAAGGAGAAGATTTTATGATTATAAGGCAAAATACACAGAGGGTGAGACCGAGTTTATAATTCCAGCAAGGCTCAGCCATGAAGTTACTCAAAAAACTCAGAAAATTGCATTGAAGGCACATCAGGTGCTTGGTTGCAGACACTTTTCACGGGTTGACATGGTTATAAAGGATGGTAAAGAGCCTTATGTTCTTGAAGTTAACACTGTTCCTGGCATGACCCCACTTTCAGACCTTCCCAAAGAGGCAGAGGCAGCCGGTATTTCATACGACGAACTTGTTGAGAGGATACTAAGAAATGCTCTCAGAGGGTAATTGATTTTTGTATTTGATATAAACAAACAGGCTAAATAATACTGTTGAGATAAACGCGCAACCTTTTGAGATTATCACTCCATTAATGCCAAGATTTTTCAGAATAACAAAGAGCAGCAAATAAAATATAGGTAGAATGAAATAGGATATAAAGTAATGGACTTCTTTTTTTAATGTGAGAAGGATGTATTGCAATGGGGGAAGGAAAATCGTTGGCAAGTAAGCTATAAGGAGTTTCACGAAATAATCCGTTGCTTTAAAAAATTCTTTACCAAAAATCAATTTTATAAAAAACGGCCCTGTTAAAATTAGTAGTATCCCAATTACAAACAGGAAGGCGAAGATAAAGTAATTGTAGCGCCAGAAGATTTCTAAATCCCTTTTAGTTTTTAATGCTGCTGCCTTAGGAAGGGTAATTATTGAGAAAGAGCTCACAAAAGTAAAAAATATATTTACAAGTTTTAAGGAAAGACCGTAATTACCAAGAACTGAAAGACCAACAAATTTTGAAATGGTGAAATAGTCCATCCTGATAAAGATAAGCCATAAG
>QNDZ01000210.1 GCA_003646055.1 bacterium | reverse complement strand
TATCAGCCCTCATTAAATTTGGGTTTATAAGGCAGGAGGCAGAAGAGGGAATCAAAAAGGTTCTGGGAAAAAAGAAATACCGTAAAATAAAAGAACTTAGAAAGAAGGTTTTGAAATTAGGCTGTACATAACAAGACCTGACAGACTTCCAGAGGAGATAGAACTTGAGAAGTCCCTGAGACCCAGGACATTCAAGGAATTTATAAATCAGGATAAGGTGAAGGAGAATCTGAGCGTCTTTGTTGAGGCAACAAAGAAGAGAAAGGAACCACTTGACCATATACTTCTCTTTGGACCACCAGGTCTGGGAAAAACCACCCTTGCCCATATCATTGCAAATGAACTTGGTGTGAATATCATATCGGTCTCAGGCCCTGTTCTTATAAAACCAAGGGACCTGGCTGGAATCCTCACAAAACTTTCAAGGTGTGATGTCCTGTTTATAGATGAAATTCACAGGATTGGGAAACAGGTTGAGGAATATCTCTACCAGGCAATGGAGGATTTTGCCATAGATATTGTGATAGATACTGGTCCACACGCAAGAAGCATAAAACTGAACCTTCAACCATTCACGTTGATTGGAGCAACAACACGCTCTGGATTGCTCACCTCTGCTCTCAGGTCACGGTTCGGGTATACACCAAGACTTGACTACTATTCACCCCAACACCTATCCGGGATAGTTAAGAGGTCTGCTGGTATCCTTGGCATTGATATTGACACAGATGGTGCAATGGAGATTGCAAGAAGGTCAAGGGGAACACCAAGGATTGCAAACAGGCTACTGAAGAGGGTCAGAGATTTTGCAGAGGTGAAGGGCAAAGGGAGAATAGACAAAGATATAGTCCTTTTCAGCCTTGAAAAACTTGAAGTTGATGAAGAGGGGCTTGACTCTATGGACAAAAATATCCTCCAGACAATCATTGAGAAATTCAAGGGTGGACCTGTTGGACTCAACACAATTGCCACTGCTGTTGGAGAGGACCCTGGAACAATTGAAGATGTTTACGAACCCTACCTTATAATGCGGGGTTTCCTGAAGAGGACATCAAGGGGAAGGATGGCAACAGAACTTGCATATAAACACCTTGGTTACAGAACAAGCACGGAGAAAAGAGGTCTATTTGACTAAAAAGGAGGGGATATGGAGATAAAAAAGAGAAAACTCACACCTATAGAGATTGAAAATATGGGCATAGAATCATGGCCCATCTGGGAGAAGGAAAAATCTGTTTTTGACTGGTACTACGACACAGCAGAACAGTGTTACATCATCCAGGGAAAGGTGATTGTGCACTATGGTGATGGTGAGGGCATAGAGATTGAGAAGGGAGACTTTGTTGAATTTCCTGCCGGGCTTAAATGCAGGTGGGAGATTGTTGAAGACCTGAAAAAACACTATAACTTTCCCTGAGTATGGGAAGGATTCTTGGTATTGACTATGGTGAAAAAAGGGTTGGTATTGCCATAACCAATCCCCTTAATATACCCATGCCTCTTGAAACCGTTAGCAGTGATAGAATAATGCACAGGATAGAAGAACTTTTAAATGAGTACGAGATTGATTTGATTGTGGTTGGGAATCCCATGGAGGGGAAGAGAAGGGAGATGGTGGAAAGGTTTATTGAAAAACTGAAGAGCAATGTGAAGGTTAAGGTGGTTGAATGGGATGAATCATTCACATCCAGAAGGGCAGAAGAGGTCATGAGAAAGATGAAAAAAAAACCATCAAAGGATAGGGGGGCAGTTGACAGGATTGCGGCTTCCATCATCCTTGAAGAGTATCTTTCGTCTAATTAGCCCTGTACTTGCAACCGGGCTTATTATATTTTTAATCCTGTACTTCAGGCCCTCTGAAAAATCCTTTTACTTTCACGTAAAAAAGGGAGAGAGTCTCTATTCAGTTGCAGAAAGGCTGAAAAAACTTGGTGTTATTAAAGATGTAAAGGGATTTGTCGTTCTTTCAAAGGTTCTGGGAAAGGAGAAGAAGATTAAACCTGGATGGTACTACCTCAATACAGGGATGGAGCCTGTAAAAATTCTTAATAAACTTGGGAGGGGTGAAAGGGTTCGGGTCAAGGTTACCATACCTGAAGGACTCACAATTGAACAGACAGCATCCATACTCCAGGAGAGGGCAAAGATTGACTCAAGCATCTTTGTCAGCCTGTGCTGTGACTCCTCCTTAATAAAAAAATTTGGAATAGAGGGAAATTCCATAGAGGGATACCTTTTCCCCACAACATATTACATTCCCCTTGGTGAAGAACCTGCTGTTGTGATAAGGGATATGGTGAAGACCTTTTTCAAAAAAATAACACCATATATCCCTGACATCCAGAGCAGAGGGAGAACATTGAGGGAGATTGTGATTATTGCCTCCATGATTGAGAAGGAGGCATTGCTTGACAGGGAAAAACCTATCATAGCAAGTGTTATTTACAACAGACTCAAAAAAGGCATGAGACTCCAGATTGATGCAACTGTCCAGTATGCACTTGGAGAACATCAGGAGAGGGTTCTTTTCTCCCATCTCAAGGTGAATTCTCCCTACAACACATACAGGATTAAAGGACTTCCTCCAGGACCCATCTGCAGTCCAGGAATGAAGTCCCTTGAAGCAGCAATCTATCCTGCAAAGACAGATTACTTCTACTACGTGGCAAAGGGGGACGGTTCACATATCTTTTCAAAAACCTTTGCCCAGCACATGAGGGCTAAACGCATGGTAAGAAGAAAAGGAGGATAAAATGAGGATAGGGATTGGTAGTGACCACAGGGGTTTTACATTGAAAGAGGTATTAAAAAACTTTCTGAAAAAAGAAGGACATCAGGTTGTTGACTTTGGAACAGACTCAACAAACTCTGTTGATTATCCTGATTATGCAATTCCTCTGGCTGAAGCAGTGGCAAGGGGTGAACTTGACAGGGGGATTCTCATATGTAATACAGGCATTGGTATGAGCATAGCAGCAAACAAGGTGAAGGGTGTTTATGCAGCACTTGTTTATCACATTGACCTTGCCAGTTATTCCCGCCTCCATAACAATTCAAATGTTCTCTGCATGGGCGCAGAGTACACTCCACCTAAAAAGGCAGAAGAGATTGTGAAAATATGGCTCAAAACATCCTTTGAAGGAGGAAGGCACGAAAGAAGGATTAATAAAATTCGTTCATATGAAAAAGGAGAACAATGAGAGAGGCTGAAAGATATATCAGGGCTTTTAGCAGATACCTCCCTTCAAGGATTACAGAAAAGATACTCCAGGACCCTGACAGGATACATCTTGAGGGAGAGAAGCGTTTTGTCACAGTTTTGTTTGGGGATTTATCAGGATTTACCAGTCTTACAGAGAAACTTGAAGACCCTGAAAAGATCGTTGAGATAGTGAACAGGTATTTCATGCGTATGCTTGAGATAGTGGAGAAGTATGGTGGGGATGTGGACAAGTTTCTTGGGGATGCAATCATGGTGATATTTG
>QNDZ01000209.1 GCA_003646055.1 bacterium | reverse complement strand
GTTGACCATGAAGTATCCGAGGTGAAATTTAGACCACTCACAGACAGAGAGATATGGGAGTATATCAGAACTGGAGAACCACTTGATAAGGCAGGTGCGTATGGGTATCAGGAAAAGGGAAGGGCACTTGTTGAGTATGTGAATGGGAGTGAAACAAATGTGATTGGATTGCCCATAGAAAAATTGAAAAAGCTTCTTGAAAAGATTGGGGTTTGTGATATTTTTAGAAGGAGAAACCATGGATGAGATTAAACTGCCAGAACTAAAAATAGGTGATTTAACAGCAAAACTCCCCATTATCCAGGGAGGCATGAGTGTAGGGGTATCCCTCTCAGGGCTTGCCTCTGCTGTTGCAAAGGAAGGGGGGATAGGGGTTATTGGTGCGGCAGGTGTGGGTATGCTGGAGCCTGATTTTATGAAGGATTACAGGGCTGCAAACAGGAGGGTGTTGAAGAGAGAGATTGCAAGGGCAAAGGAACTTTCTGGTGGAGGTATAATTGGTGTTAACATCATGATAGCGCTAACCGATTATGACCAGTTATTGAAGGTCTCAATTGATGAAGGTGCTGACCTTGTTTTAATTGGTGCAGGCCTGTTCCTGAAACTTCCAGACAATGTCACTTTTGATGAATTAATAGCCTCTAACACCAAAATAGTTCCTATAGTATCGTCTGGTAGGGCAGCGAATATCATTTTCAGGTCATGGGCAAACCACTACAACCATGTCCCTGATGCAGTGGTTGTTGAGGGTCCACTTGCAGGTGGGCATCTTGGATTCAAACGGGAGCAAATAGATGACCCTGAATACAAACTTGAGAATCTTCTTCTCCAGGTGAAGGATGTGATAAAGATGTATGAAGATAAGTTTGGCAAAAAAATACCTGTGATTGCAGCAGGAGGGATATTCACAGGTGGAGATATTTATAAGTTTCTCAAACTTGGTGCTGATGGTGTTCAGATGGCTACGAGGTTTGTTGCAACCCATGAGTGTGATGCAGACATTAAATTCAAAGAGGCTTATGTAAAATGTAAAAAAGAGGATATAATTATAATAGATAGCCCCGTTGGTCTTCCAGGAAGGGCAATAAGGAATAAATTCCTTGATGAAGTCAGTATGGGTGAAAGAAAACCATTCAGGTGTCCATGGAAGTGCCTGAAGACCTGTGATTTTAGAACTACTCCGTATTGTATTGCACTCGCCCTTACCAATGCAAAACTTGGTAAACTTGACCAGGGATTTGCCTTTGCAGGAGCAAATGCATACAGGGTTGACAGGATTGTTTCTGTGAAGGAACTCATTGAGACCTTGATTGAAGAATACAAAGAGGCTGTAATGAAGGAAGGTTGACCTCAGGGTATATACCTTATCTACAGGAAATATTGGAATGAAGATTATTGCTGAGTGTTTTCAAGAAATTTCTCTATCTCATCAATAAACCTTGAGAAATCGTTGAGATTTTCTCTGACAAGGGTTAGAAGTTTTGAATCAGATATTATCCAGTATCTATGGATAATAGAATTGCGGAAATCAAAAAATGGTCTTAATTTTCTGGCAAGTTCCTGGGATATTATTTCTGTTTCCCCGCTCTTCAGGATTGTTTCAACATAACCTGTAACAGGGATACCATACATTTTTGCGAGTATGTGTTGCAGGGTATTTGCCATTGCTTCTGCGATTTCAACAAGGGCATACTTTAAACCCCTCATGGTCCAGATTGATGAGAGTATTTCTTCATCTTTCTTTTTAAGGAGTTTTTCAATCTCTTTTTTTCTTGATTGTATTTCCTGTAAATAAGTCCGAAGCCTTTTTATATCCAGTTTCATATTGTCTCCTTTAATATTCCTGCACACTCTCTATATTTCAAAGAAACCTTTTCAACAAGGTCTTTCCTCAAATCCGGGTCTTTATCAATAACAAGGAATCCCTCTTTCATTATCCTGCCAATAACATAAAATGGTGCTTCATTTAAAATCTGAATATCAAAAAAGTCTGCACTGAACTTTCCAGAAATCTCGGGATTTCTGGATATCCGTTCCTTTAATTCTGAAGAAATGACGTATGGATTTTTATCCTGCTTTATATAGATTCCAATATCCACATCCCTGAATCTGTCTGATTCTAAGAAACTTCCGAAAAGATAAGCAAAAATTACATCAGGATGTGTATCAAGAACATCTTTGATTACTTTCAGAAGGACTTTTTTCATGTTTAATAAATTATATCTCTATAATATTTCATGTCAACATTATCACCATCTGGCATTGATTGGTTTGGAATGATTTTCAAGTCGTAATTCAAAAATATTTAGTTTGACATATCTACAGTAGATTGGTATACTCACAAAAAGGAGGTATGTATGCCTGATTTTGGTAATCCCTTTTCTGGTTTGAGGAATGACAGAAAGTTATCAGATACTGAACTTGTCCGTGCAATAAGGTTTCTCGTGTCTGCAGAGTATGAAGCAGTCCAGCTCTACATGCAACTTGCAGAATCCACAGAAAATAAACTTGCCAAAGAGGTGTTGATAGACATTGCAGATGAAGAACGGGTGCACGCAGGAGAATTTTTGAGACTTTTGAAGGAACTTGCACCTGAGGAGTATAAGTTTTATGAAGAGGGAGCAAAGGAGGTTGAGGAGATAATAGAGAGGCTGAAATCCCCTGAATGATGTACCTGTTACTGGTTGCTGTTGCCCCTGTAATAGCACTGATTATCTTTTTCTACCACAAAGACAGGTATGAAAAGGAGCCTCTATCTCTCCTTATCAAGGCCTTTCTCATGGGCATTCTTATCACCGTCCCTGCCCTTTTTCTTGAACAGTCCTTCGCAGTTTTATTTATGTATACACCTGTTACAACGAACATTCTTATCATATTTCTATATGCATTCATCGGGGTTGGTCTTGTTGAGGAAGGGTTGAAGTTTATTGGTTTGTTTGGCCTGATGTATTATAACAGAGAGTTTGATGAACCATATGATGGGATAATGTACGCTGTTATGGTCTCTCTTGGTTTTGCATTTATTGAGAATATCTTTTATGTTTTCAGGGGTGGTTTTTATGTGGGTGTCCTGAGGGCATTCCTGTCCATTCCAGGCCATGCAATATTTGGTGTGTTTATGGGATACTTTATGGGTGTTGCAAAGTTTACAGGGAGGAGGAGAAAAAATTTAATTCTTTCCTTTGTAGTACCTTCCATTGTGCATGGTTTATACGATTTTTTACTTATGACAAAAATACCTGCTATTGCATTCTTCATTATACCACTACTTTACTTCTGCTGGGTATTGACATTAAAGGCTGTGAAGATACAGGAAGAAAAATCTCCTTTTAAGGAAGATGATTAATTATTCATCTGCCCAGTAGAGAATCCTTCCACAATTGGGGCAGGTGTGAATCCTTTCATTCTTGTTTTTTTGAGAGACCAGTGAAGTGGGAAGTAAAATAAAACATCCCTGGCATATTCCCCCAACCACAGGAACAACAGCATTTC
>QNDZ01000208.1 GCA_003646055.1 bacterium | reverse complement strand
CTCTCTGTTGCAATCCATAATCTCCAAAGAGGCCAGCCCATCTCCTCTTTGTAGTAATCTGTATAATTAAATGGTATTACAGGGGTCTCATAGGAAATCCCGCAGTTTTCCCTTATCCAGTTCACTGCCCTGTCAAGCGATTCAGGGTCTGAATATATTATCCCGAAAAAGAGCCTTGTGTTCATATCTGGAATAACTTCAGGATTGAACTTCCCCATATATAAACCGCATACCCACCCATGGCAAGGAACGGACCAAAGGGTATTTCATTTTTCAGGTCACCACCCTTTATTCTCACAAGCAGAATTCCATAGATAGAACCGAGAAATGCGGCAATTACAAGGGAGATAAGCCAGCCTGCCCAACCTGTAAATGCCCCTATCAATGCACCAATTCTAACATCACCAAGACCCATTGCCTCCCTTTTGTATATGAGTTTCCCAACATAGTAAAAAAACAGAATGGTACTTGCCCCTGCAACACCGCCAAGAAAACTCTGAACAACAAATCCTCTAAATATTCCAACCAGCAACCCAATAACTATTCCTGGAATTGCTATTGAGTCTGGAATGAGCATCACATCCAGGTCAATGAATGCAATGGGAACAAGAAGAAGAGTCAATAAGACAAATCCAATATACTCCACACCCAATCCAAACCTGAGATATCCAAAGAGGAATGAGAAGGCAACTATGGATTCAACAATGGTGTACCTGGGAGAAATCATAGCACCACAATTTCTGCATCTTCCCCTGAGAATGATATAACTCAATATGGGTATGTTATCATAGGGCTTTATCCTTTCCCCACATACAGGACAGTGTGAAGGTGGATTCACAATGGACATCTTTCTTGGAAGTCTGTAAATAACCACATTGAGAAAACTCCCAAACACAGCACCTATCACAAAAAGGATAAATCCAATCATTCCCTGACCTTCCCCAGATACCTCAATGTCAAATGGCCTGAAAGGTGGTCAACAGACTCAACAGACACAAGGAGTCTCTCACCAACCCTGAACCTGTGCTTATCACCTATCAATGCCTTTTCCTTCAGGAGATAATCCTCATCAGGAAGTAGTGAAATGGGTATAAATCCTGATACAACAAACTCCTCAAGTTCCACAAAAATCCCACCTGCAAGCACCCCTGTTATCAAACCAATAAACCTGTCCTCCTTCCCTGAACCAATGAACTTCAATGTGAACATCTCCACTGCCCTTCTCTCTGCTTCCTGTGCCTTCCAGTCCATCTCTGTGGAGTGGTCTGCAATAGCCGTAAGTTCATCCTGTGAATATTCAATCCCTTTAAGGATTCTGTGGACAACAAGGTCAGGGTATCTCCTTATGGGTGATGTGAAGTGTGTGTATATCTCTGAGGCAAGGCCAAAATGGGGTTGTGGTACTGCAACATACCTTGCCCTCTTCATGCATCTTAAAAGTTCATAGTTCAAAACCTTTTCAAATGGTTCACCCTCCACTGACTTCAGGAAGGCATAGAGGTTTTCCCTTGAAAATCCGTCAAGTTTGAATCCCAGTTCCCTTACAAACCTTGCAAAATCATAAAGTTTTTCAATGTCAGGTTCCTCATGTATCCTGTAAATCCCCGGTTTTCCACTGTTCATTATATGAGATGCAACCGTCTCATTGGCAAGCACCATGAATTCTTCAACCAGTCTGTGGGAATTCAAACGCTCAACAGGGAAGACTCCTGCCACCTCTCCATTCTCTATAACAACCTTCACTTCTGGGAGTTTGAAATCAAGCCTTCCAAGTCTTGCCTTTTTACTGGAAATAACATCAGCAAGTTCCATCATCGTCTTCAACCTACCCTGAATCCCCCTTTTCCCCTTCCCCTTAATCATCTTTTCTGCCTCTTTGTATGTTAGCCTCTTTGCATTCCGCATAATCCCCTGCTTTATCCAGTAGTCCCTGACCTCTCCATCTGCATCAATCTTCATAACAACACTCATCACAGGTTTATCCTCACCTTCAAGGAGTGAGATTCTCTTTGTCAGTTCAGCAGGTAGCATAAAATAGGTTTCATTAGGGAGATAAACCGTGCATCCCCTTTTCTCTGCCTCTCTGTCTATACTGCTTCCCTTTTCAACAAATGCTGATACATCTGCTATATGCACATAGAGGTAATAGTATCCTCTTTTCTTTTCAAGTGCAATGGCATCGTCAAAATCCTTTGCGTCCTCCGGGTCAATCGTGATGGCAAATTGCTTTCGCCAGTCCTCCCTATCCTTTCTTATCACAACATTTATTTTTTCAATGGATTTCAAAACCTTTTCGGGAAATCCCTTCTTTAATGAGAACTCCTCCTCAAGAACGGTCTTCTCAAGTTCTCTCTTTCTGACCCTTCTTATAACCCTGCAGGGTGGAGAATATTTTGGATTTGTCCATCCCGCAATCTCAAAAAGGACAACCTCCCCCTGTTTCAGTTTTTTCTCTCTTGCATTCAATGGATAGAAGAAATAGGGAATGTCTTTATCAAATGGCTCTATGAATATGATATTGTCTTCAACAACAACCCTTCCAACAAACCTCTCCCTTCCCCTTTTAAGCACCTTTATTATCTTTCCTTCCCACTTGCCCTTTCTCTTTTTTGTCTTGATTGCAAGCACAAGGTCACCATCCAGGGCAATACCAGTGCTTCCAGGGGGGATAAAGATGTCTGGTGTACCATCCTCAGGTATAACAAACCCATATCCAGAAAACTTACCATCAAATCTCCCCTTAATCATTCCCAGTCTTTCAGGAATACCATATCTCTTTCCTACTTTAATAACCTTACCCTGGTGTAAGAGTTTTTTTAGGACTGCCCCTGCCTGCTTCCCTATAGCCCTGATTATGTGCTTATGTGTGAGCAGGTCTCTCTTGTTCTTCCTGAAAAAATCAAGAACACCTGCCTCTGTTGCAGGGTACTTCTCCCCTCTGTTTTTCTTCTTTTTCTTTTTACCCAGTTTTCACCTCTTTCTCAATTCTTTTAAAATTGACTTTTTATCCTCCTGGACATCATCTGCTTTTTTAATCACCTTTGCAGGTATCCCTGCAACAACCACACCTTCTGGAACATCTTCAATCACAACTGCACCAGCAGCAACAATTGAACCCATTCCTATTCTGACACCCTCAAGAACAACTGCATTTGCACCAATCAATACCTTATCCTCAATAATCACAGGCCTTGCTGATGGAGGTTCAAGCACACCTGCAATAACAGAACCTGCACCTATGTGGCAGTACTTACCTATAATTGCCCTGGCACCAATAACCGCATTCATGTCAACCATGGTACCTTCACCAACAACTGCACCTATGTTTATCACTGCACCCATCATTATTATACAGTCCTTACCTACCTCAGCACCCTCCCTGATTATTGCACCAGGTTCAATCCTTGCCTGAAACCTTCTCAGGTCTGCAAGTGGAAGTGCAGAGTATCTCCCCTTCAATTCAACATGGATCTCCTCTGTCTTTTTTATCACCTGT
>QNDZ01000207.1 GCA_003646055.1 bacterium | reverse complement strand
TTTGCAAAATTAAAGGGCTCACAGAAAAAACTTTCAGACATAATAGAGGTCTATCCACCCCTCTCATGGTACAGGGAGACCATATTCAGGATGCGCAAAAGTTCCATTCCACTGAATCTTCTGTTCATTCTCATTGCAGGTTTTATTCTCCTTGCAATCTCCATACCCAAAAAGTCAAAAGGCGACATGTATTGTAGTGTGTGTGGAACAGTCCTTGTTATCTCGCTTGAACTTGAGGAGAAAAAGGTTTGTGAAAAGTGCTATATTGCACTTGCACAGTCTCATTCCAAGGGCATAAGGGAGAGGATAAAGAAAAGGATAAAGAGAAAGGCGGACACAATCATACAGATAAAAAATCTCATACTCAACATGATATTTCCAGGTATAGCCCATATTAACAATGGATTCGTAATGAATGGCCTCTTTTACTCAATGCTGTACACACTGCTACTTGGAACAAGGTACAGTGATAAACTCCTCATAACTGAATCTGGTTCCAATATTGCGCTTATGGAGAGTTCTGCTGCATGGTTTGCACTGCTTGTTATATTCTTTGTCTTTCTTATAATCTCAACAGGGAGGGTATCAGAGTATGGCTCTGGAAGGTGACCTGAAGGAATTCAGTGTTCCTGAAGTGCTTCAATTTGTAGCCCTCCATGAGGGAGACGGTATTCTGGTGCTCACAAATAAGGGCGACAAAATAACCTTTGGAATAAAAGGGGGAAAAATCGTTGCTGCCCTTTATGGGAAAAGGGGAACACCCCAACCACTTGAGGAATACATCATTAAGTCTGGAAGGATAACAAAAAAGGAACTCAAAGAATTCAAGGCCAGGGCTGAGGAACTTGATATATCCCTTGATGAACTTCTCAAGAATGAAGGGATTATTGATGAGAGGGAGATAAAATCCGTTATTCAGTTCAAAATACAGGAAATAGTGGATGAGGCACTCACATGGAAGGATGGAACATACAAATTCCAGCCTGGCAAGGAAATCTATCCCAATAGTAAAGTACGGGTTGCACTTGAACCCAATGCCCTTGTTATGGAGGGGATGAGAAGGATTGACGAGTGGCAGAGGATACAGGTTGTGCTTCCAGATGAGGAAATCAAACTCTGGAGAAGAGAGGAAGCAAAGATAAATGTTGAACTTGGAGAAGAAGAAAAGAGAATCCTTGAGATACACGAAGACGGCATGAAGGTGAAGGAATACATTGAAAAAAGTGCACTTGGTAAATTCCGCACATACAATGCCCTTTTCAACCTTATTGAGATGGGTCTCTTAACAAAGGAACCCCCTCTTGAAGAAGAGGAGGAAGAAGAGGAAGAAGTAATAAGACCATCCATATGGACAAAACTGAAAATATCGTTTGAGGCATTCACAAACTTCCTTGAATACCTGATATTCCTCGGTCTTATTGGTGGTTCTGTTTATTACCTGATTGTAAAAAAAATCCCTTTTCTCATTGAACTCATAAAGAAGTATATCATTCTTTAACAAAAAACCTTGACATAATTAGAATTATATTTTATAGTTATTGAAAACAAGAAGGTTATGATGTTAAACAAAACCACAGTATTTTTTCTGGGAATTGTACTTTTGGGAATGGGATTGAGTCTTCAAGGAGAAACCATTTCTTCCCAAAACATCAAACCCCCATTCAATCTCAAGAGCGTGATTGAAAAGGTTACCCATCATCCAGTAAGGGATGGAGATAGGATAATCATCAGGGACAGGGTGTATGAGGCGATATTTAAGGAAGGTGAGGTAGTACTGAGGGCAAGGGATAAGTCTCCGGAAGCAGAGGATGTTGTGATACCAGTTGCAGGTATACCGGAGATAGAGGGTAATAAGGTTGTATATGAGTACTGGAATGGTCAGAGGGTAATATTTGAAGGAAAGGATATGGGATTAAGGTTCAGGGAGATAAACCCTGCTCATCATCCAGGGCAGATGGGTGAGCACAGTGGGAATATAGCGGAACTGAAAGAGAGATATACGGATGGTGAAAGGTCAGGTGAATTCCTGATAGATACAAGTGTTGTATACACAGGTGCAGCATATTCTCAGACTTATCCTGCCATAGCCTTTGATGGAACAAACTACCTTGTTGTGTGGACAGATGGACGAAGTGGTTCACAGGATATTTATGGTGTCAGGGTGGACACATCAGGTACAGTCCTTGACCCATCAGGTATCCTCATATCCCCTGCAGATGATGACCAACGGTGTCCTTCTATAGCCTTTGATGGAACTAACTACCTGGTTGTGTGGACAGATGAACGAAGTGGTTCAGCAGATATCTATGGTGCAAGGGTAACCCCATCAGGAGATGTCCTGGACACCGCAGGTATCCCCATTTCCACTGCAACTGATTGGCAATATTCTCCCTCCATTGCCTTTGATGGGACAAATTACCTTGTTGTATGGGAAGATTACCGCAACGGTTCAGATTACGACATCTATGGTGCCAGGGTGGACACATCAGGTACAGTCCTTGACCCATCAGGTATCCTCATATCCCCTGCAGATGATGACCAACGGTGTCCTTCTATAGCCTTTGATGGGATAAACTACCTTGTTGCATGGTTGGATTACCGCAGTTATTTTGGTTGTGATATCTATGGTGCAAGGGTATCTCCATCAGGCACGGTTCTTGAGCCATTGGGTATCCCTGTATCCGTTGCAGATGATGAGCAACTTTATCCCTCCATTGCCTTTGATGGTACAAATTACCTTGTTGTATGGGAAGATTGGCGTAGTGGTTCAGACATCTATGGTGCAAGGGTAACCTCTTCAGGCAGGGTTCTGGATATATCCGGTATCCCTATATCCACTGCGGGTTATGCTCAATATTGGCCCTCCATTGCCTTTGATGGGACAAATTACCTTGTTGTATGGGAAGATTACCGCAACGGTTTACCAGACATTTATGGTGCGTGGGTGGACACATCAGGGAGTGTAATTGATTCATTCCCTGTTTCAACCCAGTCAGGAATTCAACATTCACCAGAAATTGCAAAGGGAACAGGGAATCAGATGCTTGTTGTATATTCAGGATGGACAGACTCTATCAATGGACATCCAGTGAATACAATGCGTATCTGGGGTAAGTTTTTACAGTTTACAGGGATAGAGGAGAAACACAATCCTGATTTAATGAAGTTATCCATATATCCAAACCCCTTCACCACTTTTACCACTATCCGTTATTCCATATCAACGAGAGGTGGTGTCAGTATGAAAATATATGATTTATCAGGGAGGGTAGTGAAGACACTGGTGAACGGAGAGCAGGAGCAGGGATACTACACGATAAGGTGGGATGGAACAGATAATAGAGGAGAAAGACTCTCATCAGGCATCTATTTCATTAAGTTCAATGCCGGCAAACTTAACCAGACAAAAAAGGTAATCCTGACGAAATAGAAAATCTCCCAGGGATGGAGGATAAATTTATAAAGTTTGCATCCTCCGTCCTTTTTTTCTTATAACAAATACCCCTTA
>QNDZ01000206.1 GCA_003646055.1 bacterium | reverse complement strand
TCACCAACAGAATTATCAATCATATCTTTTACAGTTTCAGCACCCTCTGTACGGCTTCAAGAACCCTTGAAGGCTGGAAAGGTTTAACCACATAGTCCTTTGCACCTGCCTGTATTGCCTCAATTACAAGGGTCTGGTGTCCCATTGCGCTTACCATTATTATCTTTGCATCGGGGTCAATTTTGATAATCTCCTTCACAGCATCAATCCCGCTCATATCAGGCATGATGATGTCCATTGTCACAAGGTCTGGTTTTAATTCCTTGTACTTTTCAACAGCCTCCTTGCCATTTTCAGCCTCTGCCACGATTTCGTATCCCTCTTTTCTGAGTATATCCCCAAGCATCTTTCTCATAAAAATAGCGTCATCAACGACTAAAACCCTTACGCCCATTTATCCTCCTTTTTCTTCTAAGATTTTATCAATGTCAAGCAAAAGATACCTGGTTTTACCAACCGAAAAGACACCTGCAAGGAATTCAGGGGGGATGAGTTTCTTCAACCGTCTGGTTGGTTTCTTCAGTTCTGTTTCCTGAACATTTTGAATCCCTGAAATTCTGTCAATCATTATACCAACCTTCTCACCTTTATGAAGTATTATAACAACTATGGATTGTCCTCCTGATTTTTTTGCACCGAACCTTTTTTTTAGATTCACAATGGGCACAATCTCTCCCCTTAAATTTGCTATACCTTCAACATAGGGGGGTGATAGGGGAACCTTCACAGGCTCAAGTTTCTCCACTATTTCAACAATATTCCTCACATCAATTCCGTATGGCTCTTCCTCCAGATAAAATGTCAATACTTCCATTTATAACTCCTTGTAGACATGTTCGTAATGCGTCCCATGGGATATTGGATTGGGCTTGAATCCCATTATGTCATCCTGAACAAGATAGATGTCATACTTATGGCTCAGAAAAATCATGGGTGCATCTTCAAGGATTTTTCTCTCTGCTTCCCTGTATATTTCAATCCTTCTCTGGGGATTTAATTCCTGCATGCCAAGTTCAATCAGTCTGTCAACTTCAGGGTTAGAATAATAGGTAGAATTTCCACCCTCACCGATACTTTTTGAGTGGAAAAGAGGGAAAAGAAAGTTGTCTGGATCCCCATTATCAGTATTCCATCCAAGTAGGAACATGATTGCTTCTCCCCTGTGGACAAAGTCAAGAAATTCACCCCATGGTCTTGTTCTTATTTCAAGATTTATACCGAACTGTTTGAACTGGTCAGCCAGAACCTCCGCCCTTCTAATATTCACCTTTGAACTACTGATATCAAGATAGTATTTATCAGGAAGTCCATCTGGATAACCTGCTTCCCTTAAAAGCTCCCGTGCCTTTTCAGGATTGTATTCGTATCCCCTGAGGGATGGATTATAGGTGTCAAGCCCGGGCGGGAAAAGCCCCTTGGCAGGAATACCATGCCCCATGTACAGTATTTCAAGATATTTTTCTCTATCAATCATGTAGGACATTGCCCTTCTCACCCTGACGTCTTTGAAAGGGGTTTCATCTATTTTGTTAAAGCAGAACCCAAAATATTGAATGTCAAGACTGTTAACCCTTATCATTCGTGCTTTTAACTCAGGGTCTTTTTCAAGTTTTGGTATGGAAGAAAGTCCAAGGGAAACTATGTCCAGTTCCCCTGCCTTAAATCGTTCAATAACCTCATCATTATCAGGTATAATTTTTATCACTATTTCATCAGCATACCCAGAACCACCTGTATATTCAGAAAACCTTTCCAATCTGAACTCCTTCCCTTTTTGCCATTCAACAAATCTGTAAGGGCCAATACCAATCGGGTGAAGGTCAAGGTTTCCTGCATCCTGCGGTATGATGGAGCCGGCTATGGTGGCAAGGTTTGAGAACAGGGGAATGTATGGATACTTCAATGAAATTTCAAATGTGAAGTTATCAATAACTTTAATATCATCCACAGCCTCAAAGAAGACGGCATTTGGTGAGTTCATCACCCTCTTAAAACTGAATACAACATCCTCAGCAGTTATTAGAGAACCGTTGTGTGCCTTTATCCCCCTCTTTAATCTTATGCTTATTCTCCGTCCATTCTCGGATATCTTTACGAATTCTGGAAGGGTAGCATAAACCCGTGCAGAGAAACCAAATTCAAATAGACCCCTGTAAAGTTGGTTGACAAAAAAGTTGGAGGTTGCATCCCCTATATATGCAGGGTCCAGATTAATAGGGTCTCCATCCGAGTTGAGGTAAAGTGTGAATGTTTTTTCAGGGATGTGGAATTCTCTAAAAGGCAGAAGAGAGGTCAATGCCCCAACCTCTCCTTTTTCCTCTCTGAGTCCAGATTGAAGGTCAGAATAGATCCTGATATTGCTCTCCATTTCAGATGAAATCCTTGTGATTGTTCCAAGGAAACTGTCGGTTATTTCCTTTTGCTGGTTTATTGTGTCAATTAGTTCATTTGATATACTTGTTATGTAGGATATACCTTCTTCAGCCTCTGAAAGCAATTGCTCTGATTGAAGTAAGTTTTTCCCGGTCTCCCCAACATATGCACCCATTTCAGATATACCCTCGTTGGTGGAGAATATGCTTTCCTTGATGCCTTTAACAAAGTCTTCTATTTCTCTTGAGGCAGATTTAAACTGGGATGAAAGTTCAGCCATCTGTTCAACAATTACCAGGAGGTTTTCATCCTCTGCCCTGACTGCCTCCAGTTTTGCATAGAGAGAGAGAATCCTCAAATTCTCTGTTGCAGAAACAGTATTCCTCCCCTGTTTTTTAAGTTGGTTAAAGCCTTCTATCACCCTCTGTAGGCTTTTATCAATCTCTTCAATTTTTTCCAATAGGGATTTATTCATCTCCTCCATCTTTTCAAGATTTTCACCCAATTGTTTTGCTGCACCTATGGCCTCGTCTGCATATGATGCTATCTCCTTTGAAAGATTTTCCTGCCTGACTATGATTTCCTTCAATCTGTCAATATCTTTTAACTTCAAACTTTGCCTCATTTTACTCACATCAATTGAACTGAGTTCTGTGATTATAATATCAATAAGGGATGAAAGAATGACTAAATGTGCAACAAACTTCTTCTTTGCTATCCCCTCAAGGGTTTCATTACCAGAGGTATTTCTCAGTTGTTCAAACAGGAATGAAAGAATCTCACCCATTGTAATCTTCTGTCCAGTTATAAAATTAGCCCTGCTACTGTTGAGAAGAAGTTTCTGTGAAAGTGTGGATAATTCACCTGTGAACCTCTGAAGTTCTGCCCTCATTCTGTCCTGCTTTTCCCCCTCCTCACCAACAAGTTTTGAGTACTCCTCAATACTCTTGAAACTCTCCTTAATATACTCAATTCCATCGTTAAGGGAAGCCACCCCTTTCTCAAGTTTCTGTATGGGTTCTTCAAACTTCTTGAAGTGTTCCCTTACCAGAATTGATTCTTCCTTGAGTGTTTTTATTGTTTCCATAATATCTTCAACAAGGGCGATTGATTTCTTTGTGAACTCGCCCTGTTCCCTTGCAACAATCTCAAACCCTTT
>QNDZ01000205.1 GCA_003646055.1 bacterium | reverse complement strand
TGCTTTCAACTGCAGGGGCCCACAGGATACTTGCCCTTGACCTTCATGCTGAGCAGATACAGGGTTACTTCAATATACCTGTTGACCATCTCTATGCTGCACCCGTGATAATTGAGCATATAAAAAGGCAGGATTTCTACAATGTTGACAACCTTGTCATTGTTTCACCTGACCCTGGAAGGGCAAAAAAGGCAAGGGCTATAGCAAAGAGGATAAACAATGTTCCCATTGCAATAATTGATAAAAGAAGACCCGCACCCAATATGGCAGAGGTGATGAATGTTGTTGGTGAGGTTGAGGGGAAGGTTGCCATCCTTGTTGATGACATAGTGGATACTGCTGGAACCCTTGTTGGTGCAGCAGAGGCAATCATGAAAAAGGGTGCTATAAGGGTCTTTGCATATGTAACACATCCTGTCCTCTCATCAAATGCATGTGAGAGGATTAAGGATTCACCCATTGAGAAACTTGTCGTAACAGATTCCATTCCATTGAGGGATAATTGTTCTGCCGACATTGAGGTTGTAAGTGTGGCAGAACTGCTTGGTGAGGCTATATTGAGGATACATGAGGAAAGGTCAGTAAGCACACTTTTTGTGTAGGGAGGTGAAAGAATGTACAAGATTAAGGCTGAAATCAGGGAAGAGAAAGGGAAAACAAAGGTAAAGAAGTTAAGGAAAGAAGGTTGGATACCAGGTGTTGTCTATGGTCATGGTGAGAAGACCATGAACATCAAGGTGAGAGAGGAAGAACTGAAGAAACTTGTTCACTCAATTCCATCTGAATCCACTGTGATTGAACTCCACGTCGGAAAAAAGAAGTTTAACACCCTTTTTCAGGAGATAACCAGGGACATATTCACAGACAGATTCCTCCATGTGGACTTCCATATACTCCATAAGGGTGAAAAGGTCTGGGTTAAGGTTCCTATAGAACTGACTGGTGAGTGTAAGGGTGTGAAGGAAGGTGGAATAATTGACTTTATTGTCAGGGAGGTGGAGGTTGAGTGTCTTCCCAAAGATATTCCTGAGAAAATAGTGGTTGATATAACCAATCTTGGAATAGGTGATTCATTACATGTGGGAGATATAGATACAGGTGGTAAGTTTACCATAGATATGGACCCACATACACCCATAGTTTCAATCATTATGCCCAAGAAGATGGAGGCTGTTGTTGCTGCTGAAGAGGTGGAGGAGGTGGTTGAGGAAGCACCTGAGGAACCAGAGGTCATTGCAAAGGGCAAGGAAGAAGAAGAGAAGGAAGAGTAGTTGCAGAGGGTTATCTGTGGACTGGGCAATCCCGGGAATGAGTACGCAGAGACAAGGCATAATCTTGGATTTATGGTTGTTGACAGACTCTCCAGAAGATGGGGAGTGGCTTTGAGACCTGGTCAGGGTGAGTTTTATCTCGGTGAAAAGGACGGGATTGTTCTATTGAAGCCAACCACCTTTATGAACCTTTCAGGTATTGCCCTGGTGCAGTTTATGCAGGTTTACAGGGATGTTGAGCCTGAAAACATAATGATTGTCCTTGATGATATGGACATACCATTCGGTTATATCAGGCTGAGAAAAAAGGGTGGAAGTGCAGGACATAAGGGGCTTGAATCTGTTATTTACCATCTGGGAACAGAGGAGTTTCCCAGATTAAGGATAGGGATTGGTAAACCTGATGGTGACCCAGTTGACTATGTCCTTTCACCTTTCACTGAGGAAGAAAGGGAGAAACTTCCTGAGATACTTGAACTAGCGTGTGATGCAGTGGAACTCTGGGTTTCTGAAGGTATAGACAGGGCAATGAGTGTATACAACAAAAGAGTAAAGGAGGAGTTATGAGGAAGTACGAAGGCATGATAATCATTGACCCCAAACTTGAAGAGGAGAAGATTAAGGAGAAGATAGAGGATGTGAAGAAGATAATTGAGAAAAAGGGAAAGATTGAAAAGATAGATGAATGGGGTAAAAGGCAACTTGCATATCCTATAAAAAAGAGGGAAGAGGGTTACTACCTGGTGATAGAGTTTGAAGCAGATGGTAGTGTTATTCAGGACTTGAGAAAACACATGGACATTGGTACTGATTATTTAAGGTATATGTTTATAAGGAGATAGAATGGCAAAATATAGACTTCCCAATATAAACAAGGTTTTCCTTGTGGGGAATGCTACAGCAGATACAAACCTGATGTACACAAACAAGGGAAATCCATTCTGTATGTTCACCCTTGCAGTTAACAGGAATTACAGGGATAAAAACACGGGAAACTGGGAAAAGTCAACAGAGTTCATAAGTGTTCAGTTGATAGGGAAGGTTGCTGAGAGGCTCTGTGACAGGATAAAGAAGGGAACACCAGTGTATGTGGAGGGGAGGTTGCACACCTATAAGAGGGAGATTGAGGGTAAAAACATCACCCATACCATAGTGAGTGCCTTCTCTGCACAGATACTTCATTCTTTTGCCGAGGGTGAGGAAGGTATCATTCCACCAGAGGTGGAGGTTCAACCAGATGTTGAAACAACTGGTCTGGACGAGGGGCCTGTGGAGGGGGAACTCCCCCCAATAGAAACAGGGGACGAAGACTTACCATTCTAAGAAGGAGGAAAACATGAGAGAAAAGACCTGCTACTTCTGTGCAAATCATATTGATTATATTGATTACAAAGACGTAAACACGTTGAAGAGGTTTATAACTGATAGCGGCAAGATACTTCCAGCAAGGATAACCCATGTGTGTGCAAAGCATCAGAGGAAGTTGAAAAAGGCAATAAAGAGGGCAAGGATGGTTGCACTGCTTCCATTTGTTGCAACCATTTACAGGTGAGGTGAAGATATGGAAGTTATACTCATAGAGGATGTTGCTGGACTTGGTTCACGTGGTGATGTTGTCAGGGTAAAGGATGGTTATGCCAGAAACTACCTTTTCCCCAGGAAACTTGCAATCCCTGATACCCCTTCCAACAGAAAGAGGTTTGAGAATGAATTCAAGACCAGAAAAAAGGTTGAATTGAAGAAGGAGGAAGAGGCAAGGGCGCTTGCTGAGGAACTATCCACCCTCACCATCACAATAAAGGCAAAGGCAGGAGAAGAAGGTAAACTCTTTGGATCTGTTACCACGAAGGATATTGAAGAGGCATTGAAGCAGAAGGGCTATGAAATTGACCGCAAGCACATCCATCTTGAGGAACATATCAAGCAAACAGGTGTTTATGATGTTCCAATAAAACTTTTCAAGGAAATCCAGGCCGTTGTAAAGGTCTGGGTAGTTGGTGAAGAGGGTGATTGAGGTAAAGGTTCTTGGCTTTGCAAGGGACAAGGAGAGGGATGCACCAATCCTTTTGCTGGAGGAAGAGGGTGAGGCCAGAAGGGTTTTGCCCATCTGGATAGGGGAGTATGAGGCGGATGCCATAATCAGGGGTCTTAACAATCTTCCATATCCAAGACCCCTTACCCATGAGTTGATTGTTAGCATCATAAAGGGGCTTGGTTTTGAACTGATGAAGGTTGAGGTTACAAAACTTGTTAATGGCACCTATTATGC
>QNDZ01000204.1 GCA_003646055.1 bacterium | reverse complement strand
GTTGTTCCACTTACACCCGGAGCACACAGGTATAAATTTATTATTGATGGGCAGTGGATAGAGGACAGAATGAATCCTGCAAAGGTGCCAGATGGGTATGGTGGATTCAATTCAGTGATAACATTGAAGCAGGATGGAACCATTGTATTTGGTGAGGAAAGCCCTTTTCCATCTGGTGTTCCTGTTGTGGACAAACTCAAGTCAGAGGGTGAGCCCGTTTACTTCACAATTGTCTGGCATCAGCATCAGCCACTTTATTATAAGGAGAATGGAAAGTATATGGTGCCGTGGGTGAGGCTGCATGCTATTAAGGACTACTATGATATGGCAGAGTATGCAGATAAATACAATGTTCACTTTGTTGTTAATTTAACCCCTTCTCTCCTTGTTCAGATAGAAGACATCAGGGATATGATGAACAGGGGAGAGTTACCAGATGTGTATATGGAACTCACAATGAAACCTGCAGATGAATTAACAGATGAGGATAAGAGATTTATTATTTCAAACTTCTTCAGTGCAAACTGGGATAATATGATAAGGGTTCACAAAAGGTATGGGGAACTCCTTGATAAGAGGGTGATGAAGCCGGATGGTGGTATCGATTTTAAAGCCACAAAGAAACACTTCACTGTTCAGGACTACAGAGACCTTCAGGTATGGTTCAACCTTGCATGGTTTGACCCTGAATTTCAGGAAGGAGAGGTGAAACTTCCTGATGGTGGAGTGGTGAGTGTGAAATCCCTTGTGGACAAAGGAAAGAATTTTACTGAAGAGGACAAAAAAATACTCTTTGATGCACAGAGAAAGATAATAAATGCAATCATACCACTCCATAAAAAACTTCAGGATGAGGGAAAGATAGAGGTTACCACAACCCCATTTTACCATCCCATTCTTCCCCTTGTTTACAACACAGATATTGCAAGGGTTTGTATGCCAGGGGCAGGCCTTCCCTCAACCTTTTCATATCCTGTTGATGCGGAAGAACACGTGAAGAGGGCAGTGGATTACTATGAAAAACTCTTTGGCAGGAAACCAGTGGGTATGTGGCCAGGAGAGGGTTCTCTATCAGAGGATGTGATCCCTATCTTTAAGAAATATGGTGTTGAATGGGTTGCAACAGACGAGGGAAACCTTCAGAGGTCTATTGGTGTTGACAGGTTGACGCCGGAGAAACTTTTCAATCCATATATGTTCAATGGGGTTTACATTATTTTCAGGTTGAGAGACCTTTCTGATGCCATTGGATTCAGATACCAGAAGATGAATGGTGTTGATGCTGCAAATGACCTTATTTTGAGACTGCATGAGTACCAAAAGAAACTCAATGGGAAGGGCAGGTTTTTGATAACCCTGATACTTGATGGTGAGAATGCATGGGAGTGGTACAGGCATGATGGCAGGGAGTTTTTTGATGCCCTGTACTCACAACTTGAAAGGGCTGATTTTGTGAAGACAATCACTGTTAAGGATTACATTAAAAACACAGATACCTCTTATACACTTGATAAACTGTGGCCAGGTTCCTGGATAAATTCGGATTTCAATATTTGGATAGGTGAACCCCAGGAGAATACTGCATGGGAGTATCTGAAGAGGGTGAGGATTGATTTTGAAAAGATGAAACATGGGCAGACAGATGACAGGGTGGAGGAGGCATACAGGAACATACTTGCAGCAGAGGGCTCGGACTGGTTCTGGTGGTATGGGGATGACCAGAATTCTCTAATGGACAATGTCTTTGACAGGATGTTCAGGTCGTACCTGAAAAATGTTTACAGGGCATTTGGTAAAAAGCCCCCATCTTTTCTTGACTTGCCAGTAATGTAGTGTAAGATAAATAAAAAATCAAGGAGGAGTGATGGATGAAAAGTTTGGATACCAGAAAAACCTGAAGGCAGGTGAGGTGCTTTTCAGGGAGGGTGATGTTGGGGATGAGATGTATCTAATCAAGTCGGGGCAGATAAGGATAACCAAGACCATAGGAGATGAGGAGAAAACCCTTGCCATTCTTAAAGAGGGAGATTTCTTTGGTGAGATGGCGGTTTTAGACCAGTCTCCACGTTCTGCCTCTGCAATTGCACATACAGACTGTGAATTGATTATTGTTGATAGGGAGGCATTCCTGAAACAGGTAAGGGAAAATCCATTCATAGAGTATGTGATTGAGACCCTTACAAAGAGATTGAGGCAGACAGATGAGATGCTGAAGTTTATGTACATACAGAATGAGGAAAAAAGGCTTGTTTCATTTATTCTTACAAAGGCAAAGTCACAGGGTAAAGAAACACCAGATGGGATTGACTCTGGTGTACCAGCATCACCTGATTCAATATCAGGGATGATAGGGGTGGATAAAGAAAAGATAACAAAGGTTCTCAATACACTTGTGAACAACGGTTTGATTTTATTGAAGGGTAATATAATAATCAGGAATGTTGAGATGCTTGAGAGGTATCTTGATTACCTTGACCTGAAGGAGAAGTTTGAAAGGTGAGGGTTCGTTTAATACAGCATACCCCTGAGCCGCTCAGAACCCTCTATGTTGCTGCAAGGACCTGTTATTCACCAGCAGGTCCTTTGAGTATTGAGGAGGCCACACGGGAGAAGATAGAGACATTGATTGAGAAGGTGTTCAGGTCAGGGCATGAGTCAATTCTTGAACATGTGAGTTTCACATTTGGGATTGAGGGAGTATCAAGGGTTTTAACACATCAACTTGTGAGGCACAGGATTGCCTCTTTTTCCCAGCAGAGCCAGAGATACGTAAAAATGGAGGAGGGGGTTGTTGTTCCTCCTTCCATAAAAAGGAATAGAGAGGCAATGGAACTATTTCAAAAAGGAATAGACCATGCCTGGGAGATTTACAGGGGATTACTTGAAATGGGAATAAAAAAGGAGGATGCAAGGTTCATTCTTCCCAATGCCACTCCTTCAAGCATAGTTATGACAATGAATTTAAGGGAATTGATTCATAGTTCTGGTTTGAGGCTCTGTTTCAGGGCACAATGGGAGATAAGAATGCTCTTTACATATATAAAGAGAGAGGTTAAGAAGGTGGATAGGTTCATTGCAGACTTCCTTCAGCCAAGGTGCATTCATCTTGGTTACTGCCCCGAGAAAAAGACCTGTGGATTGAGACCGCTAAAAAGGGAGGTGATAAAGGATGATTAAAGTGAGGTGGATAGATGGGATGAAGTTTTATGCTGTTGGTGACTCTGGACATGGTGTTCTGCTGGACACTTCCCCTGATGTTGGAGGAGATGATACTGCTGCAAGACCTATGGAATTCTTCCTGTTTTCGCTTGGTGGATGCACGGGAATGGATGTTGTTTCCATATTGCGAAAGATGAGGGTAAAGCCTGATGAATTCTGGATGGAGATTACATCAGAGAGAAAACCGGAGCATCCAAAGTATTACACAGATGTGAAGATAGTTTATCATTTCAGGGGGAGAGACCTTCCCCGTGAAAAGATAGAAAAGGCAGTAAATCTATCGCAGGATCGGTACTGTCCAGTATCAGCAATGATTAAGATGTTTGCCAATTTCTCATATGAGATTGTTTTGCACCAGGATGGAGAATAGTTCTCTTAATGATTC
>QNDZ01000203.1 GCA_003646055.1 bacterium | reverse complement strand
CCACCCTTCAATGAACCATCACCACCAATAACAATCAGTCCATCAATCCTGTTTCTTTTCAACTCCTCAGAGGCGGTTGCAAGATTTTCAGGGTCTGAAAAATTCTCAAATCGCTCTGTATGAAGAATGGTTCCACCAAGGTCCATTATCCCGCTGACAGACTTCCAATCAAGTTCCTCTATTTCGCCATATATAAGTCCAGCAAAGCCATTCCTGATGCCAAATACATGCAAACCTTCACTCAGGGCCTTTCTGACGGTTGCCCTGATTGCTGCATTCATACCAGGTGCATCTCCTCCAGGTGTCACTATTCCGATAGTTTTAATGCCCATATTTTTTATGATACACCAAAAATGTAAAAAGTCAATGAATCTCAAAGGGAATTTAGAGCAATGGTTAGCCAGATTAAAGTAAATACATGTTTCAGGAACTGACCTTCTCTATGAAGGATTTAATAGAGTCCCAATCACCTCCTCTCTTCAACTGTTCCATGGTCAATTCCATCGTGGCCACTAATTTTGCACCCGAAATTTCGGCCATCTCTTCAAAAGCCTTTACATGGCCTCCAGTGCCTGATGTGGCAAAAAATGCAACCTGTTTAAAGTGGCCATTAAAACGTGTTAAATATGCCCTTACGGGGCTTGACATCTGTCCAGCCCATATGGGTGTTCCAATAATTACAAGGTCATAATCCCCTGGGTCCTGTTTGGGTTCTGCAATTGCAGGAATCCTCTTCCTCACTGCTTCGTATCCAGAACGGAGAAAACCCAATACCCCTTTGCGGTTTGTTTTATCATCTATGACTTCAAGATTAGCCTCTAAATACTCTGCAATCCTCCTGGCAACCGAAAGAGTGTTACCCGTTCTTGAATAAACAACGACTAATGTCTTCATAGTTCTTCACCTCCTTTAATTTGCATAAAGATTTATCGTCCTGGTTTTTAATATTAACAAACCGAAAAAATGCAGTCAAGCCAAAACAAGAGACTTTAACCTGAAAATTTGATAGTTTGTTTTTCACTTGACACCCCAGTATGTTTAAACTATGATAATTGTATGAAAAAATTGAAAGGTCTGTTTTTTCAGGAACTGAGCCCTGAAGAGCAGGAAAAGGTGCTTGAAATAGTTGAGACTGTGTCCTTCCCCCGTGGAAGTATAATCCTCAAAGAGGGTGAATGGGGGGAAGAGGTGTATATTCTCAAGGATGGGCATGCAAGGGTTACAAAGAGGGGAAAGTTTATTGCAGAACTTGGTGCAGGCTCAGTAATAGGTGAAATGTCCCCCATTGATGAAATGCCCCGCTCTGCAACTGTGATACTAACAGATGATTCCAAACTTTACAGGATTACAAAGGAGCAATTCCTGAAGCTCCTTGAGGAACATCCAAAGGTTGCCATATCAATATTGAGAACACTCTCAAGGAGGTTGAGGCAGATTGATGACATGATTGTTGAAAAAACACTCCAGGAAGAGAGAATGTCAACACTGGGGAAACTCTCCTCCACCATAATCCACGATATACAATCCCAGCTTGGTGCAATAAAGGGATACACAGAACTTCTGAAAAAGGACATAAAAGACCCTGAAATGTCCACATACGTGGAGACAATGGAAGAGGCCATTGATTATATCCTGAACATGATTGAGGAGGTGCTTGAGTTCGGAAGGGACAGGTCAAGCATGAAGATTCAAAAGGTGAACCTCTCAGAATTTATTTCAGACCTTGTTGCATTTTTCCAGAAGGGTATAAAAAACAAGGAAATAGATATATCCATTGATGTTCCAGAAAACATGTATATAGAAATTGACCCGGTAAAGATGAGAAGGGTGTTCTTCAATCTTCTAAAAAACAGTGTCGATGCCATTCCAGACAGAGGTGAAATAAATATTTCAGCAAAAACTGAAGGGAATGGTGTTGTTATAAGCCTATCTGATACAGGTATTGGGATTCCAGCCTCCATCCTTGATAGAATCTTTGACCCGTTCTTCAGTTTTGGTAAGGCTGGAACAGGACTTGGCATGACGGTTGTGAAAAAGATTATTGATGACCATGATGGCTGGATTGAGGTTGACAGCCAGCAGGGTAAGGGAACCACATTCAAAATCTATCTCCCGGGGAGAAAAGATGTTTGACGAATTCTACCTTGAGAAGGTGAGAATCTCTACACGAATATTCCTCCTTGATGGGAGCAAACTTGAAGGCGACCTGTTCCTCTCTCCCACCAGCAGATACCATCAGAGGAGGGAATCCGTTCAGGAGTTCATGAATTCACAATCATCATTTTTCATTCTAAAGGAAGATAACAGGGTTTACTTTATCAATAAATCTCATATCAAGTATATGATAATCAATGATGATGAGGAGTCATCATTTGTAAAGACTGAAAGCACAAAAGAGAGTAAGGTGAATGTCTCCTTTATCTCAGGCGACACGATAAAATGTGTTATACCATACGAACCCCAGATTTATAGACCAAGGCTCTCAGACTTTCTTAGTGAGGTTGATAAGTTCTTCTATGTGTTTGTGGACAAAGACCTTCTTTTGTTGAGAAGGGATTCAATACTGTCAATCAATGAAGAGTAACATGGAGGGAATGGATGATTACGATTCTTGAAAACATTAAAGAATCTGTTATTCGGGAAATGACAAGGCTTGCAAACCAGTATGGTGCAATAAACCTTGCGCAGGGCATAACAGAGATAGAACCACCTGACAAACTGCTCAAATATGCTGTTGAGGCAATAGAAGGCGGTTTTAATGGCTACACAATCACGTGGGGTAAGAGGGAATTAAGGACAAAGGTGAGCAGGGAGATTTACGATGAAACAGGGGTTGAGTTTGACCCTGAAACAGAGGTTCTTATAACAGTAGGTGCAAGTGAGGGCATAGCCTCCTCTATTTTCTCCCAGATAGAAGGTGAGGCAGGGGTTGTTATTCCTGAACCATTCTATGAAAATTATGTTCCTGTGACCCTTCTTGCCCGTGGTAAACCCATTTTTATAAAATTGAAGAGGAACAACTATACATTTATACAGAACGACCTTGATAATCTGCCAAAATTCAGTGTATTCATTCTCAATTCACCACACAATCCCACAGGCAAGGTCTTTGATGAAAAAGAGGTAAAAAAGGTTGCAGACACTGTGGTTTCAAGGGACGCCATTCTTCTTGTGGACGAGACATATAAACATCTCACCTATGAAAAGCAGTACTTCTCCCCCCTGAAGATACCCGAGATGGTTGACAGAACCATACTTGTGGGAAGTTATTCCAAGATTTTCTCTGTAACAGGGTGGCGTGTTGGATATGTTGTTGCAAGAAAACCAATCATGGATGAGATAAGGAAGGTTCATGATTACCTGACTGTATGTGCACCTGCACCATTCCAGTGGGCAATTGAGCAGTTCAGGATGGAGGACGAGTATATTGAGAAAATCAGGAAGGAGTACCTTGAGAGAAGGGATTTCTTTGTTAAGATTCTGAAGAGTGCAGGCTTTGAATTTTTTGTACCTGAAGGTTCCTATTACATACTTGCCTCATTTGAAAAGATATGGGATGGAAACGACTGGGCATTTGCACAGTATCTTGTTAAGAACAAAAAAATTGCCGTTGTT
>QNDZ01000202.1 GCA_003646055.1 bacterium | reverse complement strand
TTTACTGTGTAGGTATTAATAATAGATGCATAATGTCCTGACAGGCAAACATCTTTTACACCATCCAGTGAATCATAATAACCAACCTCAAAGGGATTTTCAGGGTTTGAAATATCCAGTATCCTCAAACCATTGGCTCCATTTGCTATATACGAAAAATTACTGTCTATATAAACAGAATAAACAGGGCATGAATTCTTGAAAAAAGAAACTTCATAAGGATTGGTGGCATCTGAAACATCAACCACTCTCAAACCTGAATCTTTATCAGCTACATAGGCATAATCTCCTGCCACATATACATCATTTGCAGACCCTGGTGTATCATATCTTCCCACAAGGAAGGGTGCTGATGGATTACCCACATTGACAATACATAATCCTGAATCTCCCATTGCTAAATAAGCAAAAGTATCCTGGACGAATACTGCCTTTGAACTTCCAGGAGGTGAAAAACCCCCTATTTCAACGGGCTTTACTGGATTCCTACGGTCAAGGATTCTAAGACCACCTATATCATCAGCAACATAGATATATCCATCAGAAACGAACAAACCTCTTGCAAAACCAGGGGTGTCACAGAACCCAACTTCTATTGGGTTGGTGGGCTTGCTTATATCAAGGACCCTGACACCTGGATATCCATCTGCTATATAGGCATAATCACCGTCAACAACAACATCTCTTGTATCCCCAAAAGAGTCATATCTGCCAATCTCTTCAACACATTCAGGACTGGATACATCAATAATTCTTAATAATTCAAAGGATTGATCAGACACATAGGCCAATAATCCATCTGAAACATACATATCCAAAATATAAGAATAGTATTTTTTCCAGTAACCAACTTTATAAGGGTTTGAAGGATCACTTACATCAATAATCTCAAAACCTCCTTCCAGGTCCGTATTGTAGGCAACATAGGCATAATTACCAAGCGCAAAAACACTTACAGCGCGCCCAGAAGTAGCACAACTACCAATCTTGGTGGGCCTTACTGGATTGCTTATGTTAAGAATGCTCAATCCATTCCATCTTTCAGCAACGTAGGCCAATGAATCCTTTATGTAAATCTCCACAGCATTATCAATATCGCATGTACCAACTTGAAAAATATTTGCAGGATTACTCACATCATAAATCCTTAAATAATAACCATAGTCAGAGACATACAGATAGTTCCCTGATAAGGTCAAACATTTAGCACTTCCAGAAACATTAAGGTAAGCAATTTCTTCAGGATTTGAAGGATCACTCACATCAACAACCACAACCCCTCCATCATCGCAGGAGACATAGGCGTAATCCCCTGAAACAAAGATGTCATTTGCAAATCCCGGAGTGTTACAATTTCCCTCCTTAAAAGGATTTCTCGGGTCTGATACATTCCATATCTCAAGTCCTCCTGCACTATCCGCTATGAACAATAAATTTCTTGAACTCTGGTAAAAAATCTCTTCAACTGTCCACTTTGTTGTAATACTGCTTAAAAGACTGAGAGAATCAACAACTGAATTATCAACAATATTTACACCACCATGAGCACCAATAAACAATATGTTTCTAACAGTATCAGGGTATATCGTCCTGAAATCAGGGCCAAGGGTCCATCCACCAATCCAATAAATGTTGTAACCTTTACCGGGCAATTCTGGACTGTTAACCCCTCTCACTTGATGAACAGGTAAAGTTGTTGCGTTCAATATGAACACGAGAAAATAAACACCAATCATTTTCTTCCTCTGTTTTTTCATTCTACTAATTTTTCCCCTTTTTGTCAATATATAATCTGGTCAATCAATCCCATACTGCTTCATCTTGTTGTAAAGGGTCTTATAACTGATACCAAGGAGTTTTGCAGCCTTCTTTTTATTACCATTAGACTCCCTTAAAGCCCTCTTAATAACTGATACCTCTGCCTTTTTCAAGGCTATCTCTCCTGCCTCCTTCAGATTCATAGGAAGATCTCCATAACCCTCTTCTTTTTCAGGTGTATAAATCATTATATCTTCAGGTGTAATCATCTTTCCCTTACAGAGTATGATTGCCCTTTCAATCACGTTCTCAAGTTCCCTGACATTTCCAGGCCAGTTGTACTCAAGGAGCAGGTCCATGGCCTTTTCCTCAATTCCCTTCACAGGCTTTTTTATCCTGTGTGAATAGAGGTCTATGAAGTATTCAACAAGGAGTGGTATATCTTCTTTTCTCTCCCTTAAAGGGGGTAATTCTATTGGGAACACAGCAACCCTGTAGAAAAGATCCTCCCTGAAATTACCCTTTTCCACCTCTTTTCTTAAATCCCTGTTTGTGGCAAAAATGAATCTGATGTCCAGTTTTATGCCCTTCCTTGAGCCAACCCTGAACACCGTTCTATCCTCAATAACACGGAGAAGTTTTGACTGGACATCCACTGGCATATCACCTATCTCATCAAAAAACACTGTCCCACCATTTGCAATCTCCAATTTACCTATCCTTCCCTCAACACCTGTTGCTGTGCCTTTCTCTATCCCGAAGAGTTCACTCTCAAAAAGTGTCTCAGGTATTGCAGTTGAATTTACTACTACAAAGGGTTTACTCCTTCTATTGCTCAAAACATGTATCAAGCGCGCAAAGAGTTCCTTACCCGTGCCACTCTCTCCGATGAGTAGCACATTCGTATCACTCATGGCGACATTCCCTGCAAGTTCCTTTGCCCTTCTAACACCAGAAGAATCACCAATGATACTATCAAGCCCAATCTCCTCTGAGACACCCTTCCACTCATGGAGCATACGTGTTAATCTGTTTATAAGGACTTCCGGATCAAAAGGTTTCTGAATAAAATCATATGCTCCACTCCTTATTGCCTTTACTGCAGTCTCAACATCTCCGTATGCAGTGATAATTATAACAGGAAAGTATATGCCCCTCTCCCTGAGTTTCTTTATCAGACCAATCCCATCAAGTCTTCTCAATTTAAGGTCAAATACCCCTGCATCAAATGAGAGGTCTTCCTGTTTCAATACAGACTCTGCATCAGGAAAATCAACCACTTTGAAACCTGCCTTTTCAAGATGTCTCTTTAACATATCCCTGAAATTATTTATATCCTCAACAAGCAAAATCCTGTTCACAATGGCAACCTCACTATTACTGTTGTTCCCTTACCCTTCTTGCTCTTTATCTCAATCTCACCACCATGTGCATCTATTATCTTCTTTGTAAGCCAGAGTCCTATCCCAATCCCCCTTCCTTCACCTGTATGGAACATCTTAAACACCTCCTCCAAACCTTCTTCATCAATACCTTTACCTGTATCCCTTATGCTGATCCTCACCAATTTTTCCTCTTCTTTAACCGCAATAAAAATCTTTCCCCTTTCATCCATGGCATTCACAGCATTCAGGATGATATTCTCAAAAGCCCTCCTCAACAGGTCATAATCCCCTTTCACTGTGATCGACTTCTTACACCTCAAGTTTAAGTCAATAGTTTCAGGTAATTGAATGTCAAGAAATAACTCCCTTAAATTAATCCTTGTTTTTGACAGGGTCATAGGTTTTGCAAGGAGTAGAAGACTATCTGATACCCTGTTCAGGAGGAGTGCCTCTCTGTATATCCTCTCACCTATT
>QNDZ01000201.1 GCA_003646055.1 bacterium | reverse complement strand
GGGGAATTCCTCCACAAGTTCCTTAGCAGAATCTACATCTGGCACAAAAACAGCAAATGGTTTTTCACGCCCCTTCTTCAACTCCCTCAGTTTCGCTACACAATCCTCAGAAAGAATACAACCCATACCATAAACTGTGTCTGTGGGGAAACCTACAACCTTGCCTGTCTGGAAAAATTTAACAAGCTCCTCAATACTCATTGCTCCATATGAACTATCACCTACCATGGTAAAAGCATACTCAATATTGTCTTCTTGTAAAGTATTTTTTAATGCATCTTCCCAGTAAAAAATCTGAACAGGTCGTTGAATGTGATGAAGAGAAACAGGAAAATCAAAATAAAAAATCCAATATTTTCAAGTATCTTGAGGCTCTTTTCTCCTGGTTTCTTCCTTGTAATCATCTCAACAATCCCGAGAAGGGCATGAGCACCATCAAGTGGAGGAATGGGAATGAGATTCACAATTCCAAGATTGATTGTGATGAAGGCAATGAAATAAATCAGGTTCTTTACACCCCACTTCAAACTTCTGCCTGTAAGGTAAACAATGGCTATTGGCCCACCAAGTTCCCTTGGAGAGACCTTCCTTTTTATGAGCATACCAAAAACCTTAAAAATCTTGAGTGCGGTATCTTCAAACTGATACCAGGAGAGTTTAAAAGTAAGCCCCAGACCAACATGCCTTATTCTGTAAGGTGTCATAATACCTATCATTCCAACAGTGACTGTACTGTCCCCCTGCATGGTCTTTGTCTCCTCAGGTACAACAATCCCTGTTTTTATCCCATCCTTTCCTGACTTCCACACAACCTTCAAACTCTCCCCTGGAGAAGAGAGTATGATATTTCTCATCTCATCCCAGGTTTGAACCTTTTTTCCGTTTATCTCAATTATACTATCCCCTTCTTCTATTCCTGCCCTTGCAGCAGGTCCATCCTTTTCAATACCACCAACAACTGGTGGGAAAAGAGGGGATATATGCAAAAGTTCTTCCATTGGAGCAACAAGGGTTTCTGGTTTCCCCCCTCTTATAACCACAACAGTATTTGTGTCAGTGAACTTATTCTGCACGTCAAACCAATCCTCAACCTTCTCTCCGTTCACTGATACAATCCTGTCAAATTTCTGGAAAATGGAACTGGAGTCTGGCTGAACAACTGTTGTTGCAGGGGTTTCAATGCCCATGACACCTATTGTTCCAAGGTATATGATAAAACCAAGTAGAAGGTTGGCAAAAGGACCTCCAAGCACAATCATTACCCTTATCCATGCAGGCCTTGAATAGAACTCATCTGGCTCACCCTCTATCTCTCCAGGCTCCATTCCATGAAGTTTCACATATCCACCTATTGGGAATGCACCAATTTTATACTCTGTCTCCCCCCTCTTCCATTTAACTATTGCAGGTCCAAACCCTATTGAGAAAACAGGAACCTTAACCCCACCCTTTCTGGCTATGATGAAGTGAAACCACTCATGGATAAATATCAAAAAACCAAGAAACAATATTGCCACAACTATGGAAAGGAAAGCCATCATTTTATCAACCTCCTGGCATATTCAGCAGCCCACACCTCTGCTTGAAGCACATCTTCAACATCTTCAATTTTAACTGGCTTGTGGGCTTCAACCGTTTCGCTCACAACCCTGTATATATCATTAAAACCAATTTTACCGTTCAGGAATGCCTCTACAGCAATCTCATCTGCCCTGGACATTACAGCAGGCAGGGTATTCTCTTCCTTAAGCAGGTGAAGTGCCAGTTTGAGAAGTGGGAATCTTTCAAAATCAGGTGATTCAAATGTCAGGGAACCAACATCAATCAGATTGAGCGATTTCACAGGTGAAGTTATCCTCTCAGGGTAGGTGAATGCATACTGGATGGGAATCCTCATATCCGGGAGCGACATCTGGGCAATAACACTACCGTCCATAAATTCAACCAGACTATGTATAATAGACTGTGGATGTATAACGATCTCAATCATATCTGCTGAGAGATTAAATATTGCCTTTGCCTCATGTGCTTCAAGCCCTTTATTAAAGAGGGTTGCTGAATCCACTGTAATCTTCTTGCCCATGTTCCAGTTGGGATGTTTCAATGCCTCTTCAGGGGTTATACCTGATAGGTCTTCTCTATTCCTGAAAGGTCCTCCAGATGCGGTTAAAATAATCCTTTTAACATCCTCTCTTCTTCCTGCATGGATTGACTGAAATATGGCAGAATGTTCAGAATCCACCGGTATAAACTCTTTGCCTTTTATCCTATCCCTCAGAATAGGGCTGAATGCCACAAGTGTTTCCTTGTTCGCCATGGCTATCCTTATGTTTTTATCCAGCGCCTTCAAAAGAATATTGATAACACCTGTTCCAGTTGTTGAAATAAGGAGAATATCAACGAGCTCAAGGGCTTCTTCAATCTCCTCAAACCCTATTAACACAGGAATATCAAAAACCTCTCTTGCATTTTCCCCTTCTACTGGGTCAATCACTCCAATCAGTTCTGGTTTGAATTTATCCACCTGACTTGCAAGTTCCTTTATATTTGAATGGCAGGAAAGAAATGTTATTTTGAAATCCTCCAATCTTTCCAGAACATCAAGTGCGTTCCTTCCAATAGAACCTGTTGAACCAAGTATTCCAACCTTTTTCATCTTGCTGCAAAGAATCTCAGGTAGTAGTAGATTAAAGGTGCAGTAAACAGGACTGAGTCAAATCTATCAAGGATACCACCGTGGCCCGGTATTGTGGAAGATGCATCCTTTGTGTTCACATCCCTCTTCATCATTGACTCAACAAGGTCTCCAACAGGTGCAACAAATGCTGTCCCAATTCCAAGCATGAGGCAATCAAACCAGGAGAGATAAGGTGCGTAAAACTGCTGATAGAGAAAGGCGGCACCAACAGTGAAGAACCCACCACCTATCACACCCTCCCATGTCTTCTTTGGTGAAACCCTCGGGAAGAATAGATGTTTTCCAAATTTTCTTCCAACAAAGAACGCCATTGTATCATTCGTCCATGCAAGGATAAATGGAAGAAGTGCAAAACTTGTTCCAAGCCTCACCTTAAACCCAAGAAGGTTGTAATACTCTGTCCTTGAAATCACCTGTGGAAGGTTCATCAGGAGGATAAGATGGCTGAAAAGCCATCCCACGTATATCACTCCGAATATTGTGCTTGAAATGTGGAATATGGCCTGGTCCTGTTTTTTTCTGAACAACTCTGCAATACAGACAATGTAAACAAGTGCAACAGGGGTTATAACTGTGAAGATATGGGACTGGAAATAGGCATTTACACCAAGTATTAAAGCAGCAATAATCCCGAGTTTTTTGTATGGATTCAAACCCCTTCTTCTCAGGAGGTCCATGAATTCATATGTCCCTAAGAATATACCAAGTTCAACAAGGATAAGATAATAGATACCACCTGCCCAGGATATCACAATCAGGGCAGGTATGAAGAGGATGGCGGTAATCCACCTATGAAAGAGATTTATATCCCTCCGAATCTTCTCTCCCTTGTTGAGTATGATTTTATTGCCTTCAAAAGTTCCTTTTTATCAAAATCAGGCCACAGAACATCTGTTATGTACAATTCAGTGTAGGCAATCTGGTAAAGCAG
>QNDZ01000200.1 GCA_003646055.1 bacterium | reverse complement strand
TGACTTCTCATCAAAATCACTGCTTCTAATACAGGAAACATCCTTTAAGGTTTCCTTCTCACAGCAGGTAGAACCTGTAAAAATAAATGGACTTATCAGAACATTCTCATTGAGTTTCACCAACCTGAATGTACCTTTGAACATCTCCTGTGTACCTGATTCTTCTGGTTACTTTTATATATGGAGGATGAACAAGTGGGTTATGCTTCCACAGAACATCCTGCTGCACGATACGGTCTTCTGTGAGTTCCCTGATACTGGAACATTCACCATACTTGCAAGATGGGATACAATCCCTCCCCTGCTTATTGGTCCAACTGACACCACTGTTATACAGCGTGAAACACAGCTTGACCTTGACTTCAGGATTGAGGATTCACAGGGGCTTGACCTGTGGATTGATCCACCTGTTGCCATTGTGGACGAAGATACAGTAAATCTTAAAGTATCCCTCTCAAGGGAGGAAAACCTTTATTCTGCTGAACTTTCGGGTGAACTTGAGGAAGGGGAGCATACTGTTGTGATTAAAACGACCGATGTGAACGGGAATGTGACCACAGGGAAACTTGGTATAGTGGTCTCCGTTCCCTTTGAAATAATCAAGGTGTCCAACTACCCAAACCCTGCCATCACCCACACAACCTTTGGTTTTACACTGAGCAAGCCAGCAGACCGTATAACACTTGAAATCTTCCAGCCTGATGGTTCACTGGTGAGGAGTTTTACACTTGATAATGCAGGTTCAGGTCCAGAGTTTATTGATTGGGACCTGAGGGACAGGTATGGAAGGCTTGTGGGCAATGGGGTTTATGGATACAGGCTCACTGCAAGAAGGGGTATTTACACAGTCTCAAAAACAGGTAAAATGGCGGTGATGAAGCGATGAATATATTAATGCTTTTTCTGGTCTCATATCCGTTTAATTATATCTACCCTGGCTCAGGTGTCAGGGGCAACAGCATAGGCACTTTCTACACATTCAAAGGTCCATCCTCCAACTGGTGGAATCCCTCAGTCCCACCGGAGGAGAAATTTTCTGTATCTGGAGAATGGAACAATCTTCTTGGTCTTTTCAGCCTTATCGATGGGTGCATCTCGGCATCCATCGGGAATATTGGTATAACTGCTGGATATTCGGTTTTCAATTCTGGAAGCATGCCTATAAACCCGGAGATAGAGGATTCATCCACCCTGCCTGAATCACTGGGAACATTCTCTGAAACGGAGAAAGCATACCTTCTCTCACTCAACCATCCCGCTGGACCTATCCACATAGGGATTGGGTTCAAGTTTTATCAACAGGATATGCTTGGAGCAAGGGGGATTGGATACGGGTTTGACATGGGTATTTTGTACAGGAAAAACAGGGTTTCCATTGGTTGTGTGATTAAGGATGCGGGAGGAACATCCATCTCCTGGAACGGACGTGTTGTGGATGTAATCCCTGCTGCCTACATAGCAGCAATCTCATACCGGTTTGTCAGGGAAAACTGGGATTTGAAAATGGAATCTTCCCTCCTCTACCAGCATGAAATTCATTATGCCATTGGTGGAGAATTGACATTCTATTTTATTTCATTAAGGTTGGGTTGGAGCAGTTTGAAAGGTATTGGCAGTGGTGTTGGTGTATCTTTCAGGGGATTCTATCTTAATTACGGTGTCAATCCAACAGGATTTGGATATACACACCGTCTGGGAATAATCTATTCAAAAGGAGGTGCTTAATGCAGGTTAAGGATGAAATTTTCAGGATGTATGATATCAGGGGGATAGTCGAAACAGACCTCACTGACGACCTTGTTTTTGCCCTTGGAAGGGCATATGGAACATTAATCAGAAGGAACAGGGGGGTTGAGGTTTCTGTTGGATATGATGCAAGACTATCCTCACCCCACCTCCATGATGTCCTAATAAATGGGATTACATCAACGGGTATAAATGTGATGGACATAGGCATGGTTCCCACCCCACTTCTCTACTTCTCTGTGTTTCACTACAACCTTGATGGTGGGATTATGATAACTGGGAGTCACAATCCAAAGGAATACAATGGGTTCAAGATTATGATTGAAAAGGAGACCCTTTTTGGAGAAGGGATTCAGAAACTGAAGACCATGATCATTAACAATGACTTTCTTGAAGGAAAAGGTGAGTTGAGGAAGAAGGACGTATCAATGGATTACCTTGAGAAGGTTCTCTCCATAACATATCCCGGTAAAAAACTCAGTGTTATCCTTGACCCAGGTAATGGAACTGCTGGGCCCATTGCGGTTAAATGCTTTGAGCGTATGGGTGCAGATGTTGAGTGTATAAATTGTGAACCAGATGGAAACTTTCCTGCACATCTCCCCGACCCCACCATTCCTGAATATATGGAACAGTTGAAACAGGTCGTGCTTGAGAAAAAGGCGGACTTTGGTGTTGGATACGATGGTGATGCAGACAGGATTGGTGTTATTGATGAAAGAGGGAGAATAATCTGGGGGGATAAACTTCTCGGTATATTCTCAAAGTATGTTGTGAAGCGCTTCCCCAACCCACACATAATCTTTGATGTCAAGTGTTCACAGGGTGTTGAGGAATACATTGAGTCTATTGGTGGTAAACCGTATATGTGGAAGACAGGTCATTCCCTGATAAAGGCAAAAATGAAGGAACTGAGGGCACCCCTTGCAGGTGAAATGAGCGGTCATATCTTCTGTGGTGGTGATTACTATGGATACGACGACGCAATCTTTGCATCACTCAGGCTGTATGAGATACTTTCAAAATCAGACAAGCCTATCTCTGCACATGTGGATGAGATACCATCATACTTTGCCACACCTGAAATAAGGATTGAAACCACAGAAAAGGAAAAATGGGAGATTGTAGAAAAAGTAAAGGAGCACTTCAGAAAAGAATACAGGACTATTGAAATAGATGGCGTGAGGATTTTATTTGGCGATGGATGGGGGCTTATCAGGGCCTCCAACACCCAGCCTGTTATAGTTGCAAGGTTTGAGGCAAGAACAGAGGAGAGACTTGAGGAAATAAAAAATCTTGTTCTGGGGTTTGTTGATGGAATTAAAGGAACAGTTTAACTATCTTGTGGAAGTGGCAAGAAAGATGGGTTACAGGGTCTTTATAGATTCTATACTCTCCCCTGGTGGTGATTGCAGGGTTTATGAGAACAAGTACATCATCATAAATAAGAAACTACCTGTGAGGATGCAGGTTAAACTCCTGAAAGAGATACTTGCACAGAGGGTTGATGAAAACACCTTTCTTGAACCAAGGGCAAGAAAACTGCTGGGGGTAGAATGAGCAGTGTTTACTTCATCCCTTACAACTCTGATAAAAGCCTGCTGAAAAGGATAATTGAAGTATTCAAGAGGGCACATTTTGATAAAATCTTCCAGAAGGACGACATTGTTGCGATAAAACTCCACATGGGTGAACTTGATAACACTGCATTTGTAAGACCCATATATGTGAGGAAGATTTATGATTTTCTCAGGGAACTTGGTGCAAAACCCTTTCTCACAGACACAACCACACTGTACAGGGGTTCAAGGGGAACTGCTGTTGATTATCTTTACACTGCCATGTGGAATGGGTTTGATTTTGCACCGATAATTATTGCAGATGGTCTTGGTGGAACATCAGG
>QNDZ01000199.1 GCA_003646055.1 bacterium | reverse complement strand
TCATTGGCAAGCCTCTCTGCCATGGTCTTCTCAGCCCTGCTCCTTGCTGCCTTGATTATCCACTTGATTGCAAGGGAAGTCCTTCTGTCCTGCCTCACCTCCATGGGAACCTGATATGTTGCACCACCTATTCTTCTCGGCCTAACCTCCACAATGGGCTTAACATTGTTGATTGCCCTTTTGAAGACCTCTATACCGTCCTCTTTAAGCCTCTCTGTAATCAGGTCAATTGCCCTGTAGAAAATCTTCTCGGCAACACTCTTCTTCCCGTCCCACATCAGGTTGTTTATAAACTTGGAGACGAGAACGCTCTGATACTTATAGTCTGGAGGGATCTCCCTCTTTTTGGCCCTTCTTCTTCTTGCCATTTACACTCCTCCTATTGCTTTGGTCTCTTTGTCCCGTAAAGGGACCTGCTCTTTTTTCTACCCTCTACTCCTGCTGCATCATAGACCCCCCTGATAATGTGATACCTCACACCAGGAAGGTCCTTCACCCTGCCACCCCTTATGAGCACAACAGAGTGTTCCTGAAGGTTGTGTCCCTCACCAGGGATGTATGCAGTAACCTCATACCCATTGGAAAGCCTCACCCTTGCAACCTTTCTCAATGCAGAGTTTGGTTTCTTGGGTGTGGTTGTATAAACCCTTGTGCATACACCCCTCTTCTGGGGACAACCTGTGAGTGCAGGAGATTTTGTTTTCTTTTTCACAGGTTTTCTTCCAAACCTGACAAGCTGATTAATCGTGGGCATATTCCTCTCCTTTTTTATGCAATTTCACCTTTTTCAACCTTTTCTTCTTCTCCAAGTAACTGGAGATTTCTGTATTCCCTCATACCTGTTCCAGCAGGTATCTTATTACCAATGATTACATTCTCTTTCACTCCAAGCAGATAGTCAACCTTACCCTGTATGGATGCATCAGTAAGAACCCTGGTGGTCTCCTGGAACGATGCAGCAGATATAAAGGATTCTGTTGAAAGAGATGCCTTGGTGATTCCAAGGAGTACGGATTCCACTGTTGCTGGTTTTCCACCCTCCTCAATCACTTTCATATTCTCATGCTGGACAATATCCTTGTTCACTATCTCACCCTCAATGAACTTTGTATCACCAGGGTCTTTAATCCTCACCTTTCTGAACATCTGTCTCACTATGATACCTATATGCTTATCGTCAATCTTAACACCCTGAAGTCTGTAAACCTCCTGGATTTCATTCAGAAGATACTGCTGGGCTGCAAGAACACCTTTTATCTTCAGAATGTCATGGGGGTCAACCTGTCCCTCACATAACTTATCGCCTGCAGAAACCTTTTGGCCATCGTGGACTGTAAGGTACTTTCTGTAAGGAACCTGATACTCCCTTGTCTCGTTTTCACCCTCAACAGTGATTATCCTCATACCTCTCTTCACCTCACCAAACCTCACAATCCCATCTATTTCAGAGACAACCGCCTTGTTGGTTGGTGACTTGGCTTCAAAGAGTTCTGCAACCCTCGGAAGACCAGCAGTGATATCCCTTGTCTTTGCTATATCCTTGGGAAGTTTTGCAAGAAGGTCACCCACCCTCACCTTCTGACCATCCTTCACAAATAGATAGGCGCCTGTTGGTATGGAGTATGTTCCAACGCTCTCACCCTTATCGTCCAATATCTCAATAGCAGGATGGTATGTTCTGGTTTTCTCCTCTATAATCATTGGTTGTTTCCTACCCTCTTCGTCCACAACCTCTTTCATTGTTATGTTCGGTATAATGTCAACAAACTTCACTGTTCCAGTTTGTTCTGAGATTATCACATTTGAGTATGGGTCCCATTTGAAGAGAACATCTCCTTCTTTTATCTTCTGACCGTCATTAACAAATATCTCAGCACCATAGGGAACTGTGTACTTCATCCTGCCCTTCTTATGGGTGAGGAAGAGGAGACCATTCCTTGAAAGGACTATATTCCTCTTTCCTGTCTTCACAGGAATAACATTCTCAAGGGTTATCTCACCGTCAAATGGTGCACGCTGTTCGTTCTGTTCTGATATAAGGGCAGCAACACCACCAACATGGAACGTCCTCAATGTCAACTGTGTTCCAGGTTCTCCAATGGACTGTGCTGCAACAATACCCACTGCCTCCCCAATCTCAACAAGCCTTCCAGTGGCAAGGTTTCTACCATAACACTTCTGGCAGATACCCCTCTTTGCCTCACAGGTAAGCACACTCCTCACCTTAACCTTTTCTATACCAGCCGCCTCAATCTCCTTTGCAAGTTCGTCGGTTATCTCCTCACCAGCCTTGAGTATCAGTTCCCCTGTGATCGGATGGTAAACATCATCAGCAGTGAACCTTCCTGCAATTCTTTCACTGAGGGGCTCAATTATCTTACCACCCTCCATAAGTGCCTGAACCTCTCTTCCAAGCACTGTTCCACAGTCCTCTTCAGTGATCACAACATCCTGGGCAACATCAACAAGCCTTCTTGTGAGGTATCCTGCCTCTGCTGTCTTAAGTGCTGTATCAGTTAGCCCCTTCCTTGCACCGTGAGATGAGATAAAGTATTCCACCACTGTGAGACCCTCTTTAAGACTGTGGAGGATGGGTGTTTCAATGATTGCCTGGGCAGTGAGCCTCTTCTGGGGCTTTGCCATAAGTCCACGCATCCCGGAAAGCTGCCTCACCTGGTCCCAGTTACCCCTTGCACCTGAGTTTGCCATAATAAATATGGGGTTCAGTCCATCCCTGTCCTTTTTGAGGGACTCTTTAAGTTGTTTTTCAACAAGGTGGGTTGTTTCACTCCATAACTGTATAATCTGATTGTATCTTTCCCTTTCAGTTATCTGGCCAAGCTCCCTGTAGGCCCTGTTTATCTCTCCCTGTTCCTTCATGGCACTGTCAATCAGTTTCTTCCTCTCCTCAGGGATAATCATGTCGTCAATACCAATTGTGAGACCAGAACGGGAAGCCCATTCAAAACCAAACTCCTTGAGTGCATCAAGGAGTTCTGCTGTCCTTCTTGAACCGTACATCTTATATGAGTTGAGTATAAGATTCTTCAGGTCACCTTTACCTATGGTCCTGTTTATCCATCTCAATCCCTCTGGGAGGATCTCATTGAATATCACCTTACCTGCTGTTGTATCAATCCACTCACCACCATAGTGGAATTTTATAGGGGTGTGTATATCAATCACCCCTGTCTCAACAGCCATCTCAACCTCTTCAAAGGTATCATAAAACCTCTTTGGTTTGTCTTCATCATGGGGGAGTTCAACAGTGAGGAAGTAAATCCCTGCAACCATGTCCTGTGTGGGTGCAGCAATTGCCTGTCCATTTGCAGGAGAAAGAATGTTGAATGGGGAGAGCATGAGAAGATAGCTTTCCAGTTGTGCATGGAATGAAAGTGGAACATGTACAGCCATCTGGTCTCCGTCAAAGTCTGCATTGAATGGTGGGCATACAAGGGGATGAATCCTTATTGCCTTACCATCAACAAGTTTGGGCAGGAATGCCTGTATGGAAAGCCTGTGGAGTGTTGGAGCCCTGTTCAGTAGAACAGGATGGTCTTTAACAACCTCTTCAAGAATATCCCATACCACAGGGTCTCTATTCTCCACACGCTGCCTTGCGTTCTTAATTCCATCTGCAACCTTCTTCTCCTCAAGTTTTCTTATAACAAAGGGTTTGAAGAGTTCCAGTGCCAT
>QNDZ01000198.1 GCA_003646055.1 bacterium | reverse complement strand
AAAGGGTGTGATGCTGTCCCACAGAAACATCATGTCCAATGTTGACCAGATATATATGATACTTGAATTCTACCCTGGTGATAATCAATTCCTCATTCTCCCTCTCCACCATGTGTTCCCTTACACAGTGGGATTTATACTTTCACTCACTACAGGTGTTACCCTCACAATTGCAAGGTCATTCAAGTCCAATGAACTGAAACAGGATATGCAGGCAACAAAACCCCTGATTGTGCTGGCAGTTCCACTTTTACTTGAGAAGATTGTTCAGGGTATAGAAAGGGAATTGAAGAACCAGAAAGGACTGAAAAAAGGGATAATTGGCATGTTCTCAGCCATTGCTTCACCACTTACAAAGAGGAACATAAGGGGACTATCAAAAAAGGTGTTTAAGGCCATAAGGGAGGCACTGGGGATGGACCAACTGAGATACCTTGTATCTGGTGGAGCAGCACTTCCAGAGTGGGTGTCAAGAAAACTGGAGATATGGGGATTCCCAATCCTTCAGGGTTATGGACTAACTGAAACCTCACCTGTTGTTTCTGTGAACCCACCAAAAAGACCTAAAAATGCATCCATTGGTCTTCCACTCCCTGGTATGGAAGTAAAACTTATTGATGAGATTGAGGGGGTTGGAGAACTGGTTGTAAGAGGACCCAATGTTATGGTGGGATACTACAAGAACCCAAAGGCAACAAGGGAAGTCCTCTCAGAGGATGGATGGTTCAGGACAGGTGACCTTGGATATATTGATGACGAAGGGTATATATACATAACCGGAAGGGCAAAATCCGTAATAGTGACCAGAGGTGGGAAAAATATATATCCAGAGGAGATAGAGGAAAAGATAGGGGAATCCCCATTTGTTGAAGAGGTTCTTGTATTGATGGAGAAGAATGCGAATACTGGTCTTGATGAACTTGTAGCACATATCTATCCGAATTTTGAGGCGGTTGACGAGTACTGCCAGAAGAAGGGGGAAATGCCCTGTGAAGAGAATATCTATGATATCCTCATGGGTGAAATAAAAAAGGTGAATGAAAAAATGGCTGACTATAAGAGGATAAGAAGAATAGTAATCAGAGAAGAGGAATTTCCCAAGACAAGTACAAAGAAGATAAAGCGGTATCTATTTATACAGAAAGGAAGAGAGGTGGAGTAAAAATCCCACCTCTCTAAAATAACAGCCTACTTATACAATCTTATCCCTAATACACCACCCCAATCAAAATAGGGGCTTGTAATGAGCCAGATGCATGGCCCACTCTCCATAAAGATTTCATACTTATTATTGTAGATAAACTTAAATCCAATCCTTGCTTCAACACCAGCCTTTATCCTCTCATAATAAGAGAAAATCCCCAGTTCCCCTGCAAGTGCTCCCCTACCATAAGCAGTAATCTTTGGAAGATCACTTCCCAGATCAAATTCAGCCACATCCATGGTATATCCAGCAGAGAGTCTCCAGTATCCAATCCAGTAATAACTGAAACCTGCCTGAATATCAATTGCTGCTTTTTGACCCTGAGGAAGGTAGAAGTCAATCCCGGTAGGGTCACCAAGAACAAGACCAAAACGTGCCTGCCCCATGAAGACTGGCAAACTCAATAAAAGAATGATTACAAAAAACTTTCTCATCATCACCTCCTTTTTCAGGGTTTTATATTACACCAGGCCAACAAAAAGTCAAGGAAAAAGGAATTCTGTATTGACTTATCAGGTATGTGGCTTAAATTCAAAGAAAAGAAAGGATTTGTTCATGAGCCTTAATAAATTGTTGGGACCTGAGATACAGGAACTCATAAGAACAAAAGACTTCTCCAGCCTTAAAATGACAATCTCTGACTGGGAAGCACCAGACATTGCAGAACTCCTGATGATGTTACCTGAGGAAGATCAGCCCATCCTATTCCGACTTCTTCCCAAAAAAATGGCAGCAGAGGTTTTCTCTTACCTTGACCCTGATGCACAGGAAGACCTTCTTCTGGGGCTGAAGGGGGAATCAATAAGAAACATACTTGAGGAACTTGACCCTGATGACAGAACTGCTCTGTTTGAAGAACTCCCTGCAGAGATTACAAGTAAGTTACTAAATATGCTTCCACCTGAGGAGAGGAAAGAGGCTTTGAGCCTCCTTGGGTATCCAGAAGACAGTGTTGGAAGGTTGATGACTCCTGATTATGTGAAAGTGAAATCTCACTGGACATCTGAAAGGGCAATTGAACATGTTAGAAACTATGGGACACAGGCCGAAACCATTGATATACTGTATGTTGTTGACAGGGAAGGAAAACTCATTGGTGAGGTGAAACTCTCTGACCTGGTTCTTGCCTCCCCTGAGGAGAGGATTGAAAACATTATGGATACCCACATCCACGCGCTTTCTGCATATCAGGACCAGGAAGAGGCAGCAAGGGTAATGCAACTATACGACAGAATCGCCCTTCCTGTGGTTGATTCTGAAGGTAAACTTATTGGTATTGTTACCTTTGACGACATAATGGACGTTGTTGAAGAGGAGGCAACCGAAGACATCCAGAAGATAGCCTCAGTTGAACCATTACAGATTGATTACTCTCGTGCAGGCCCAGGTATCCTTTACAGGAAGAGGGTGATATGGCTGGTTGCACTTCTCATTGCAAGTTTCCTGTCATCTGCAGTGATTCAGCATTTCTCTTATATACTCCAGTCCATAATAGTTCTTGCAATCTTTATACCTGTTATTAATGGTTCCGGTGGTAATACAGGGACCCAATCATCAACCCTCATAATAAGGGCACTTGCCACTGGTGATATTACCCTGAGGGACTGGGTCAGGATTGTTGGGAAGGAAATCCTTGTTGGAATGCTTCTTGGTTCTACACTTGGTGTATTCCTCTTCTTCAGAAGTTATCTTGGTGGTTATGGGATTGAAGTCTCGCTGGTCATAGGTCTTGCCATATTTTTTGTTGTTATCTGGGCAAACATAATAGGTGCACTTCTACCCATTGTAATCTCCACAATGAAATTAGACCCTGCAGTGGTCTCCAGCCCACTCCTTTCCACCCTTGTTGACTGGACAGGACTCTTTATCTATTTTTCAATTGCTAAAATAATACTGAATATCTAACCTTACTCCAGTTTCTCTATCCTTATTCTGTCCTCCATAAATTCAGGGATAAGGATAACATGGTTCACAAGGGAAATGTCAGCAGGAGAAACAAGGCTCTTAAAGAGAACCGTCTTTTTATCCCCTGATAATGAGTAAATATTACCATCCCAGGAGGAGAAAATAATATCATTCCCCTCAAGCCATACACCATCAAGTTGTTTATAGCCATCTGTCAGGGGATGAAACTCCTTACCCCTTGTGCAGTAAAACATCACCTTCCCGCTATTCCATGTAACGATATATAGATGCGGTGATCTGTAATAAAGGCCATTTGGTCCACCTGTTACAATTATCTTTGTCTCAAGTTTCAATCCAGATGGTGGGGTGTAATCAAACTGATATACAACATTGCCCTTTGTATCACTAACGAATATCTTCCCATCTCCACCTGTTATGTCGTTGAGAAACTGCGCACCATCAACATCTATTGTTTTTATCAGGTCTCCCTTTTTTAGATTTATTATTCTCACCCTGTCAATATCAGTAACAAGGAGGAAACTATCCACTATCCACATTCCCTTTGGTGCATCAAGCCCTGTGATAAAATCCTTTTTT
>QNDZ01000197.1 GCA_003646055.1 bacterium | reverse complement strand
TTTATATACAAATAGATAAGGATTTTTGTAAATACAGGAATACATGCAAAGTTCCCATAACCAATGAGATTTCCATATATGTTCCCTACTGTAATGGACCCACCATCACCTCTTTGACCTTCCAGGATTCTGTTGTGAAGATTATCTGGGAGGACAATTCCAGCAAGAACAAGGATTACTCTGTTGGAAAACTTGTTCACGGGCATAGTTCATACATGGGTCATGATACAACATTCTGGTATCATTTTGGGCATGTGAATGATTGGAGGTAAAGGCAGGTAGCATTGGGAGGATAACAGGGTTTCCTTCAGGTGTATATTTTGTGCGTATTGGAGAAAGGACAATCAAGGGAGTGATAGTAAAATAGTGTCTTTTGCTTGTTTTTAATTAAAAACAATTATCAATAGTTTTTATCACAAAAATTCATGCCTTAATTGATTTTTAGGGTTTCAAGTGATTGGTTGACTTGTTGTCAGTGTATGTGTAATATTCCTGTATGGTGATGCTCTTACTGTATGTAATGATACCTCCTCAGGTGATGAGAGGTGTCTATCTATCCCCTGGTGTTCTCTCTTCAGGAAAGGGGGAGAGGAGGCTTATCCAGTTAATAAAAGAAGGTGTGATTAATACTGTTGTTATGGATTTGAAGGATGTCAGGGGAACAAAGTATTTTAAACTCTGCAGGAAGAAGATATCAATGTATAAAAAACTCGGGGTATATACCATTGGAAGGGTGACGGTTTTTAAGGACGAATACATTGCAAAGAGAGATAGTGGCACATTTTCCCTGAAAACTCTCAGAGGGGAAATATGGCATGACCCTATTGAGGGATACTGGACTGACCCTGAGGATATAAGGGTATGGGAGTACAACATTGATGTTGCGAGAAGGGGGTATGAAATAGGGTTTGATGAAATACAGTTTGATTATATAAGGTATCCATCTTCCCATATACCATATGTGAGGAGGCGGAATAAGACAGAAGTTTTATGCGAGTTTCTTGATACGGCATATACACGGCTTAAAAACAGTGGGTGGATTGGGATAGATTTTTATGGTTTTGTCTGCTGGCAGGACACAATCCCGCTTGAAGGTCAGTCAATAAAGGACATGGGTATCAGGGTTGATGCAGTCTATCCCATGCTTTACCCTTCTCATTTTGGTAACAGGTTTCTCCTTGATGGTTCAAAGGAAAAGAGAACTTATGACATAATATTCCTATCCCTCTTGAATGCAAGATTTGTTTTACCATATCCAGAGAAGAGGGTTGTTGCCTATATCCAGGCGTTTGACTGGAAAAGGTCAAAATTGGGTAAAAAGTACATAAAGAATCAGATAAAGGCTGCCATGGATGCTGTAAAGTTCGGATGCAATGGATTTATACTCTGGGAGGCAGGAGGAAATTACAAAAAGGCCTATGAGGAACTTCTGGAATACATAAAGGAGGCAAGGACAAATGGTGAAGACCCCTTTGTTGTGGGACACACACTGCCACCTTCAGGATAAGCATTTCAGGGATGACCTTGAAGAGACCATAGAAAGGGCAAAGGAGATGGGTGTTATTGGGGTGATTATCCCTGGCTGGGATTATGAATCAAGTGTCTCGGCCATTGAGATTTCCAGAAGGTATGAAAATATTTATGCTGCTGTGGGGTTTCACCCCCATGATTCAAAAAACTATGATGAAGAAAAACTCCTCTCCATCCTTGATCATGAAAAGATAGTAGCGATTGGAGAGATAGGGCTTGATTTTTACAGAAACCTCTCACCAGTAGAGACCCAGAAAACAGTATTCAGAAGGCAGCTCAGGATTGCTGAAGAAAGGGGATTACCCGTAATAATTCATACAAGGGAGGCCCTTGAGCAGACTGTTGAGATTGTGAAGGGATTTAATGTTAAGGGGGTTTTCCATGCATTTACAGGTTCAGAGGAGGATGCCAAAGAGATTCTTGAACTGGGTTTTTATGTGGGAATAGGTGGCGTTCTCACATTCAAAAATGCCCGATTGCCAGAGGTTGTTAAGTCCATTCCACTGGACAGAATTTTACTGGAGACAGATGCCCCTTACATAACCCCACATCCCCACAGGGGAAAGAGAAATGAACCTGCATACCTTGTTTATGTATTCAACAAACTATGTGATGTTCTGGGTCTGCCACATGCTGAACTTGGAAAAATTTTAATAAAGAATACACTGGAGGTTTTCAGGATTGAAACTGAAGGAACTCATTGAATTGATTGGGGAGAAGAAACTCAAAAAATCTCTTGGACAGAATCTTTTGATAAATGACAGGGTTGCAAAAGAAATGGTTGAGTATCTGGAAGGAGATGATGAGGAGGTTCTTGAAATAGGTCCTGGCACTGGAATAGTAACACAGAAACTGATTGAAAAAGGCTTAAAGCCTGTGTGTGTGGAGATTGACAGTGATTTTTGCAGAGTGCTTAAAGAACAGTTCAATGATAGAATTTATCTGTTTTGCATGGATTTCTTTAAATTCCCTCCACAGGATTTTAAGGGAAGGCTCATCACTGGTTCCCTTCCATACAGGGGTGCAAAAAAGATGGTTGCTCACATTCTTTTGAACTTTCCCCATTTCACAAGGGGAACCTTTCTTCTTCAAAGGGAGGTTGCAGATATCCTCATGGCAGAACCAAAGACCAGGGATTATTCTCCCATAACAGTGATTACCCGTATAAGGGGAAGGGTGAAAAAAATAAGGGATGTTTTACCTGCTTCGTTTTATCCTGAACCCAGGGTGGTTTCCTCACTTGTTTTGTTTGAGATGGGAAAGGCACCTCCATCTTCTCTGTTTTACACCTTTTTGAGACTTGCATTTTCAAGCAGAAGGAAGAACCTCAGGAATAATCTCAAGCCCGTTATCAAAAGCCTTCCTGAATGGTTTCCTTCAAAGAAAAGGGCAGAGGAGATTTACCCAGAGGAATTTCTTGAAATCTTTTACAGGTTGAAAAATGAAGGGTTTTTATCTGCTATTTCTGAAACTTGATAAGGGGAAAAGAATAAAAATAGGAAGCCTTGGAGAGATTTACTTCAAAAAGGGTCATTACATCTATGTGGGTTCTGCCATGTGTGGAGAGAAAAGGGTTTTCAGGCATTTTTCAAAGAAAAAGAAGAAAAGATGGCACATTGATTATCTCCTTGACATGGCAGAGATTGAGGGTATGCTTATTCTAAGAGGGAGAAAGGGGGAGGAGGTGAGAATTGCTGGTAAACTTTCAGAGATACTGGAAGGAATACCAGGGTTTGGTGCTGGAGATTCCCCCCTTGATAGTCATCTTTTCTATACTGAAAGAGAACCGTTTTTCGTCTTGAATAAAGTATTTAAAGATGAATATATAAAATGAAACAGGTAAAGGTTTTGATAAATCTATAAATAAGGAGGTCTGATGAAAAGGGTATATGGTCTATTTGTACTAATTGTTTTCAGTGGATGCGCATTTCTTTCAAAATCAGCACAGAAGGCTATTCAGTATCTCCCAGAAGAGGTTTTCCTTATCAAACTTGTATTGAATGCAGGTGATGTAATGAATTATCATATCCAGTCTATTACCACAAACACAATGGAAATTCAGGGACAGACACAGAGTGTTGATGTCAGGACAGATATGGATGTTAAGATGAAAGTGAAGAAGGTTGATGAGGATGGATATACACTTTCTTTTTCAATAGAAAAGGCAGATGGAACTGT
>QNDZ01000196.1 GCA_003646055.1 bacterium | reverse complement strand
GTAGCAGGCATACATATCATAGACAAACCTTATCCTGTCAGGAGAATAACATCACTTGTGCACAACCCCTTGATACTTGCCTCATACTATTACTTCTTCTTCCCATTCCTTTTAGGATACTTAAAAAAGAGAAAAATACTGTTTCCCATCGCACTCATTATTGGTGGTATCGCTTTCGTTCTTACTCAATCAAGGGCTCCCATCATAGGGCTTGCGGTTATCCTGTTCTCTTATGCCATACTGAAAAAGAGATATGCCTATGCATTTATCTCCGTAGGAGTATTAACCCTCATTGTCCTGCTGATTGAACCTTTGAGAATAAGATTTTTTTCCACATTCTCCTCTTTCAGTGATGTCTCAAGGATTGTTTCTTACAGGGCAGGGATTAAGATGTTCCTTGACCACAATCCTGTTACAGGCATAGGAATAAACAACTTCTCCTTACTCTTCAAGGAATATGTATCACCCGAACTATACCACCCACTTCCCTACATACATTCCATGTTCTTAAATTTTCTTGTTGAAACTGGAATAATAGGTCTTACAATACTCGTATGGTTATTTGTAAAAATCTTTATGGAACTGGTAGAGGGCATAAGGCATGGATATGGGTTAAACAAAGACCTTTCCATCATCCTCTTTGCCTCTTTTACCGGGATGCTCTTCCACAATCTTGTGGACAACACCATATATGTTGTTGGGCTTGCAATTATTTACTGGTTTTTTATCGGTGTGATAAAGGGGTTGAGGCATGCTGGGTAAGTTAAAACCATACCTTTTGAGATACAGGTCTCTCCTTGTGATAATTGTCTTCTTAATGGCCATTGTGGCACTCCTGGGGGGATTCACAATAAGCATGATTACCCCTATTGTATCTGCCATATTCGGGAAGGAGTATGCCTCATCAGGTCCTCCCCTATTCAGATTTCTCATTGACTGGGTTGATACTGGCCTGCCAATCTCATCCATGTTCAGGCTTGCAATTGCACTCATCATTGTCTATGGTGTAAAATTCCCCCTATCCCTGCTTTTATTCTTTTTCTCCTATAACTTTGAGCAAAAGATAATTGAGGACCTGAGAACAGAACTCTTCACAAAACTCACCCATCTCTCATTAAAGTTTCACACAAACTCCAATACAGGTGAACTTCTATCAAAAATCACAAATGACACGGAAAAAATCCAGTATGCATTATGGAGAGGGATTATACACCTTGGAAGACACCTCTTTATGTTGATTGTTTATATAGGGCTTGCCCTCTGGGCATCCTGGCGCCTTTTCCTCATCTCCATTGTCCTTGTACCTTTGACTCTATGGTTTCTCAACCTTGTGGGCATGAGGGTGAGGGGAAGGTTCACAAACCTTAGGAAGATAAGGGGAAAGTTGAATGCTATGGCTGTGGAAATGCTCAAAGGTATAAAGATAATCAAGGCATTCAATATGGAGAATACAGAGGTGGAACGCTTCAAAAGAATGAACAGATTCTACAGAAGGAGTTATGTGAAAAGTCAGGTTTTGAAAGAAATTCTGCCAGAATTCTCCGAGGTGCTGGGTGCTATACTTGCATCACTCATCCTGGTTTCTGGTGGTATCCTTATATTCAAGGGCATTATCACACCTGACAAATTTTTGATTTTCCTGGGGAGTATAGTGCTTGCACAGAATCCATTGAGACAGGTTTATCTTGCCTATGGTGACATGCAGCATGGGCTTGCAAATATGGAAAGTGTGCTTGAAGTTCTTGAAAAGGACGAGTATGTTGAGGACAGGGGAACAAGGGTTTTAAAAGAGTTCAATAACAGGATAGAGTACAGGAATGTTTCATTCTCCTATCAGGGAAATATTCCTGTTTTAAAGGACATAAATCTTGTGATAAAACGTGGTGAAACAATTGCCATTGTGGGGCATACTGGTTCTGGAAAGACCACCCTTGTAAATCTCCTGTTGAGATTCTTTGACCCGTCTGAGGGGCAGGTACTAATAGATGGAATAGACATAAGGGAATTCACCCTGAAGAGTTTGAGGGAGAAAATAGGTTATGTATCCCAGGATGTAATACTTTTTAATGACACAATCAGGAACAATATTCTTTATGCCAGACCCGATGCAGGTGAAAAGGAACTTGAGAAAGCCATCCAGAGGAGCAGGCTTGACAGAATACTTGACCACTTTCCCAAGGGGCTTGACACTGAGATAGGTGAAATGGGAGAAAGACTTTCCGGTGGAGAAAAACAACTCATCTCCCTTGCAAGGGTTGTCCTGAAAAATCCTGAAATCCTTGTTCTTGATGAAGCAACATCTGCGCTTGATGCAGAATCAGAAAATCTTCTCCAATCAGCACTTGGAGAAATCCTTGAGAATAAAACAGTAATTGTCATTGCACACAGGCTTTCAACAACCCAGAATGCAGACAGGATAGTTGTTCTTGAAAAGGGAAGTATTGTTGAAGTCGGCAATCACAGTGAACTTCTTTCAAAGAATGGTCTCTATGCAAAATTATACAGACTCCAGTTTACGGAGAACGGGGAAGCGTAGTAAAAAAAATCCCTCCCTATACTTTCCCCAGTGCCTCTGGTATATTCTCTCTGGATAAGGGGATTACATGAATCTCTATACTTGCAAAGGGCTTTGGTATAATCATCCCATCCCAGGTGGGTAGCCTCCAGAATTTGTCTACATGAACATTCAACCCGTAAAGTTTCCCGAACCTATCTAAAAAGAACACACCATCTTTTGTAACACCAGGAGGGCCTTTTGGACCATCAGGGGTAATACCCACATCTATTCCCATATTCAGGTGCCTTTTCAGTAAAAGGATACCTGCTGTGCCTCCTTTTGATGATGAACCTCTAACAGTCCTGAACCCTGCAAGTCTCAGAAGTCTGTGGGCTATATCCCCATCCCTTGATTTTGAAACAAGTATGCATATCCCCCTGTGCTGAAAAATGAAGTAAAGAAGAAGAATCTTTGAATGCCAGAATGCAAAAACCGAGGGTCTTCCCCTCTCCTTCCATCCATAAACCCTCACCCTCCAGGTGGAGCCAAGTAAAAGAATTATAAAATAAAATGCAAGATAGAGGCTAAACTCTATCAAGGATTTCAAGGGCAACCCTCCTGTACACCCCTTTTTCACCGAGTTTTTCCCTGAGGTTTCTATAGGCTGATTTTATCTCTTCCCTGTTTTTAATAACATAATCAAGTTTACTGGCAATATCTTCAGGGGTAAATCTCTGGACAAGTTCTGGAACAACCTGCCTCCCCGATATAATGTTCACAAGGCTCACATTCTTCACACTTGCCAGTAGCCTTGCTATTATGTATGAGATGGTGGAAAGCCTGTAAACCACCACCATTGGAAGACCAATTATTGCAGATTCAAGCGTTGCAGTTCCAGAAGTGATAACACCTGCATCAGCAACATTCAAAACCTCATAAGTCATACCAGTAACAATCTTCATCCCATCTGGTATAGTAAAGTTATACTGAACAAACCTTTCTGCCTCCTCATCATGAAGTGCTATCAACCCCAATGTATCCATGTACTTTTTTCTCAACTCAAATGATTTTATCATATCTCCAAGAAGAAGCATTATCTCGTTCTTCCTTGAACCCGGGAGGTATGCTATAACCTCCTCTGCATTAAAATCACTCCTTTTAAGTTTCCCTTCCACCTTAACAACATCAAGGAGTGGATGCCCAACAAAGGTTGCTGGTATGTTCTCTTTTCTGAATAAT
>QNDZ01000195.1 GCA_003646055.1 bacterium | reverse complement strand
TATATCAAGTTCAGGTTTCACAAGTCCTGATGCAAGTATCCCCCTGACCTCACTTGCAAACACAATCCTTTCACTGTCCGTATAGATATAAAGTGGTTTTATTCCAAGTCTGTCCCTTACTATGAGTACATCCCCCCTTTCTCCGTCGTATACTGCAATTGAAAACATCCCGCGGAAAAGGTCAAAGGACTTTTCCTTCTCGTGGATAAATAATCTGCCCGCAACCTCTGTGTCTGAACTTGAAAAAAATTTTTCTCCCTTTCTTTCAAGATAATTTCTAAGGGTCTTAAAGTTGTATATCTCACCATTCATTGCAATGACAGTCTTGCCAATTTTCATTGGCATGGAGGCCTTATCAGACAGGTCAATAATCTTGAGCCTTACTGCACCTATTCCTATTTTTTCGTCAGGGGAAATAAAAATATCATTCTGGTCAGGCCCCCTGTGTTCCATTACTTCAAGCATTCTTTTAAGTCGGGCAGGATTTACCTTACCTTTTTTTTCAATTATGCCGGCAATTCCACACATGGGTTAAGAAGTGTATTCTCTTCGGTAATAATGGTAATACCTGTATTCCCTTTGAATGTTTACCTTGTTGATAATGAACCCAAGGAGGTTGTTCTGGGATGTCAACTGGTCTTTAGCACGGAGCAGAAGGGGTCTGGGTGTTTCTCCATGTGAGATGACAAGTGCCATGCTATCAACCCTTGCGGATAGAACCACTGCATCCGCAACAGAGAAAAGGGGTGGAGAATCCAGAATGATTACATCGTAGATTTCTTTAAGGTCAATGAGCAACTTTCTCATGCGTTTTGAATCAAGCAGTTCAACAGGGCTTGGTGAGGAGGAACCCGAAGGAAGGAAATCCAGACCATCCACCTTAACAATCGGAGGTTTTTTCAATTCACCACTCAGATAATCAGAAAGCCCTGGTGTCCTTTCAACGCCCATTGCCTGATAGAGTCTTGGTTTTCTCATGTCTGCATCAATGAGCAGTGTCTTTTTTGATAGGGAGAATGAATAAGCAAGGTTTGAAGAGACAAAACTTTTACCTTCACCTGTTGTAAGGCTTGTAATCAGAATCACACCTGGTTTTTCCTTGGGACTTGATAAAACTATATTTGTTCTCAATGTTCTGAAGGCCTCTGCCACATGTGAATCAGGATGCTCCATAACATAGAGAAGTCCGTCTTCTCCGTCCATCCTTGGAATCAAACCCAGTGCTGGTACCTTCAGGATTGCCGAGACCTCTTCCTCAGACTTTATTGATGGGTCAAAGTAATCAACAATGAATGCAAGCCCAAGGCTTATAATGAGCCCAAGAAATATGAAGAATATAGTTTTTTTTGTTTTGGGAAGTTTAAGAGGTGTTTTAACAAGGGGAGCCTGGTCAAGGAGAATGACATCACCAATTTCGCTTGCCTCTGTAATCCTTGCCTCTTCAGATTTTTCAAGGAGCATCATATAAATTTTTTCATTTGCCTTTCTTTCTCTTTCAAGCCTTGCCAGTTCAATCTCCTTGTCTGGTATGGACTCAAGTTTTGCCCTGTACTTTTCAAGAATTTTTTTATACGCCCCTTCCTTTGCCTCAAGGGATGCGAGGTCTATTTTCAAGAGAATGGATTGTTTCAGTAGTTCCTGTATGTTTCCCACAGGGTCTGGTGTTTCATCAGAAGAGAATAATTCACTCACCTTATCCTTCAATGCCTTCCTTGTATTATCAATCCTTTTCTGGATGCTTAATACCTTAGGGTCATCCTTTGAAAAGCCCTGAATCAGGAGTCTTGACCTTTCATTCTCAAGTTCTGCAAGGCTGTTTCTCAGGTCTTCAATCAGTGGAAGTATTGATTCCCAGGTTGTTTCCAGCAGTTTTTTCTGCTGATTATCCATCCTTGATTGGACAAGTGTTATTCTCTCCTTGAGTGCCTCCTTCTCCACAAAGAGTTTTTGATACTCTGCCTCAAAGTCTGTGAGTTTTTCAACAAGGGCAGATGTTTCAGAGGATATTTCAAGGGTTAAATGCTTCTTTTTATACTCCTTCAATTTTTCCTCTGATTCCTTCAGCACCTTTTCCATCTTTTTTAATTGTGCCTCAACAAACTCCTTGAGTGCACTCACCTGAAGTTTCTTATTCTGGATATCAAATTTCTGATAGTTTTGGGCAATGCCATTTGCAAAATAATATGCCATATAGGGATTGTTTTCCTGAACAGTAATTTTTATTATGTTTGAGTTTCTCAGGGGTTCAATCTGTATCCTTCCTGAATATATATCGGATAGAATCCTTCTGAATGCCTCTTCCCTGCTGGAGAGACCTGAAAGTGCGAGTGCAGAATCAGGGAGGTTTTCAGCAACCATCTTCATGAGTGATTGGCTCTTCAGGAGCAATGTATGATTAACCATCTCATTCCCTGACACAACCTGATAGTTTGGAGTGCCAAAAATCCCCACTGGCTTCTGTCTTATGAGCATGGTTGTTGAAGTTTCATATACAGGGGGAGCCTTGATGTAATAGATAATAGAAAAAACTAGGGTTAAGACCATTACAGAGGAAATAATCCACCATCTCCTCCTGAAGACTCCAATATAATGCTCCAGTTCAACTCTATCCTCATGCATGGAATAATATTACATCCATCCATAGATTAGTCAACAGATTAAAAGGGTCTTTATTAACACCTAAGAATGGTTTTCTGAGGAATCCCTGGGAAGGTGATTTTTATAAAACTGTCAAATTGTCAACCCCCTTTCCCGGAGAGGAGAGGGGAGGGGTTATTTGAAGTGCCCTTTTTTCTTTCCCTTCCCGTGTTTCTTTTTTATCTTTACCTTTACCCATAGAGGATGGCCACTCTCATCCCTTATGATAAATGTGAGGGGTTCGCTGTATATTTCCCGTGCAAGAATAATATTTTCTCCTTTTAGTAGCACACTTGACCCTGTTATTTTCACCTTCACACCCTCCCTGAACATCCACCTGTTTTTGTTCACCCACCATAGAGGGGCAATATAAACAGGTATTTTCCTTCCATTTTTCTCAACAATGATAACCACATAATTCTCACCATCCATTGTCACAATTCTTTTCCCAACAATCTTACCCTGAATCACGGTTACTGTTGCTGGATTGTATATGGTGACATGGATGGTTTTACCAGCAGGTTTGACCCCTGGATAACATCCTGAGAATAGTAAAACAAGCAGCAAAAATATCCATTTTTTCATGGCTCACCTCCATTCAGGTTCTTCCACTGTTCTTATTAATTAGACAGGGTATTTCAGGTTTTGTTCCCTGAATGAATAGTTCTCACCCCGTTCACCACAAGGTTTTTCCCATCAAAGTGCCCCTTTACCTGACATATACTCCCTGTCTCAGGCATGTAGTATATTCTATCGGGAAAAAGGACACATTCAAGATAACCTGTTTCATCATCAATTGTGAAGAAGCCCATACGTTTCCCGTTCCGTGTCCATACAGACCTTCTTGCAGTCACCCTGCCAGTAATGGTTATATCCCCGCAAAACCCATCAATATCTCCAATGGACATATCCCGCTCAATGTATGATGCAGGATGCCTTCCTGTAAATGATAGAACCTCAAGTTCCTGGAGCCAGTGGTTGTTTTGCTTCCCCTTATATCTTTCTCCTGAATAGAGAATGGAGAACATCTCCTCCCTTGAAAGCCCGAAACTATCAAAACACCCTGACTTTATCAATGATTCAACCTCCCTTGTTTCAGG
>QNDZ01000194.1 GCA_003646055.1 bacterium | reverse complement strand
GTTTAATAGAATCATATGTACTTGTTAAAATTATTAAAAACAATAGTACCATTCTTTACCTCCGTTATTTTATTTTAATGTTCTTTATGCCTTTGTCAACTAATTCTTTCTTTTTGCAATAACTATTCCCAGAATGGTTATAGATAGCCCAATAATTGTCCAGGGAGATATAACTTCTTTAAGGATTAGTGAGATAATCACTAGTGAAAAAAATGGTGTAAGATAGATAAGATTGCTTACAATAGCAGTTCTTTTTGAAAGGTTGAGTGCCTTAAGCCAGAGTATGAATGTTATTCCCATTTCAAACAGACCAACATACATAGAAGATAGATAACCTTTTATACCAGTCACAGGAAATTGTTTTTTTAAAAAAACCAATATGAATATAAAAACAGTCCCCCACAAAAAGTTGAGAAAAATTCCTGGAACTTCCGGTATATTCCTCTTCATATTCAGTATCCAGTATATTCCCCATATAACAGCACTTAATAAGGCCAGAATAATTCCCGGGATTGATATTGTTCCAGTTATGCTTGCAGGTCTTCCCATTGTTGCAATTATGCCTGCTCCACAAAATCCAAGTAAAAGCCCGATAATCTCAAGGATAGTGGGTTTCTGTTTCAGTATAAGGAATGAAAAAAACACAATGAATAATGGCCAGGTATAATTAAGTGTCATAGCAGTTTGTGCCGGGAGAAGTGAGTAGGCCTTGAATAAAACAAGATAGTATAGAAATGGGTTAAGAAAACCCAGCAGTGATGAAATCATAATATCCTTGAGTTCTGGTTTATATTTTGTGAATAAGAAAGCAATAAAGAGAAAGAGTGTTGCCACAAGAGTGGCAATGAAAAGGAGTTGAATATAGTTTAAGGATTTCAGTGCAATCTTGAATGCAGTAGCAACTGTTGACCAGAGGAATACAGCAGTAAAAGCATATCCAACTGACTTTTTCTCTCTTTCCATTCCCTCAGTTTATTGGAGAAGAGAAAAAATACAAGTAAATTATCCTGTCTTGAAGCCTGTAATAAGGTTGTTCAGTTTCTCTGAAAGTACCACAATCTCCTGGGATACACCGGTCAATTCCTCAATGGATGCCACTAATTGCTCCACTGCAGCAGAGACCTCTTCAGCAGATGCGGCGTTCTCTTCAGATATTGCAGCAATATTTTCAATAGATTCTGTAATTGCATTTACCTCTTCCTCACCCCGCTTGTTTACCTGAGCTATCTTCACAACCCTCTGGGTTATTTCCTTCACCTCCTCGGCAATCCTCCTTAGATAATCTGCCCCTTCAAATATAATCTGTTTACCTTCGTTGATTGCATCAATTGATTTTGAGGTCTTTTCTACCATTGAGTTTATTACACCTGTAATCTCTTCTACAATGTCTGAAATTTCCTGCGTGAAGGTCTGAGAGCGCTGGGCAAGTTTCCTTACTTCATCCGCAACAACGGCAAATCCTTTTCCGTATTCCCCTGCCCTTGCTGCTTCAATTGTAGCATTCAGGGCAAGTATGTTTGTTCTCCTTGATATAGATTCAACAGTGTCTGTTATTTCGTTAATCCTTCTTGTCTTCTCCTCCACCAGATTGACAACATCCGTCAATTCATTCACCATATGGGTGATATTCTCCATTCTTGCATGGGCTTCATTTGCAGCCTTTTCACCATCAATGGCAAGTGTGTGTATGCTTCTTGATACCTCTTCAGCCTCAAGGGCAGAAGATACTGAGTTTCTTACAACCTCAAGGGCCTTCCTTGCCATATCCACAGCCTTCTGCACCTCAGAGGCCTGTCTTTCTGAGGATTGGGATATACTCTGTATTGTGGAAGAGATCTCTTCACTGGAGGCAGTCATCTGTTCTGCTGATGAGGCAAGTTCCTCTCCCTGTGAGGCAAGTTTTTCAGCACTCTCCTTAGTGTCCTTTATTGTGGTTTCAAGGAATTCAATGAATGCATTTAAATGGCCTGAAAGTTCCTGGAATTCCTTGTAGTTCCCCAGTTGAATCCTCTGTGTCAGGTCGCCCTTGCCCTCTGAAATCTCCTTCATTCTTTCCAGAACAATGTGGAATGGCTTAAATACCATTCTGATACCAAAGAGGATTATAACTATCACAATGATTGTCAATATCAGGAATATAATGAACAGTGTTTTTGCAAGAGAATTTAAAGATTTACGCAATGAACCTGTTGAGAGATAGAGTTGAAGATAACCAATCACCTGTTGGGTTGTTGCATCTCCAAATCCTCCAGAGGAATATATTGGACCCGTGATGCAGATAAATCCCCTGGAATACTTCTTTTCTATCACAAAGTTCTCCTTTAATCTCTCAACCCCAGGAAATGGCAGAGATGTATTCCCTACCCTTATAATAGGTTTACCTTCAAGGGTATACACACTGATTCCAAGAATTTCCCTGTTTTCCATTATTCTTTTTACAGGATCCATAAGCATGGTTGAATCACTGCCAAAAACCCCCAGTTCCAGTGAAGGACCTGAAAGTGTAACTATATACTTACCTTTCTCTTCAAGGTTTTTTCTCAGTTCCAGCATAACGATATAGTAAGTGGAAAGTTCAATCAAAATGAAGACCAGAATGACCAGGAAAAGGAACATCCCTGTGAGGATATTCTGTACAGACTTTCTCTTCATCATAAAAAAAACAACGGCTGTTGTGACAATGAAAATTGAGATGAAGAGTGTAATTACCAGTAAGAATTCGTTCATTTTATCACTCTCCTTGCATTGTTTATTATGGTGGGGGGTATGTTTAAATTGAGTTTTTTTGCCACCTTCAGATTAATTACATATGAGGCCCTTGGATGTAATACAGGAAGGTTTTCAGGGGAGATACCATCAACTATGCTCTTCACATATTCAGCCCCTTTTCTGCCAATAAAATTCAGGTCAGGTGTTATTGCAAAGAGTGCGCCCGCTTTAACATAGTTTTCATCAAGTCCCATTATTGGAATGAGTTTTTTCTGGGAACTTATGAGTAAAAACTTGAAGGTGGCATTCTCCCGGTTGAGTTCATCCGGGACCATCCATAGAAGGTCAACATCAGAGAGGAATCTGAGGGCTGTGTTTACTCCACCTGGGTCCTGTGCCATAACCTTTTCCACCTGTATCCCAAACTTCTCAAGTATGCTTGAGTATGTCTGTACATACTGGTCAGGATTCTTGAAGATGAGCCCCACTTTTTTCATTTTTGGCAGGATTTTCTGCACTGTCCTTACAACCTCTTCAGGTGTGGGATTCAAGGAGATTCCAGTGATGTTCTTTTTCCCTTCTGCAGGTTTTGTGTCTGTACTCCCAAGGAATACAACAGGTGTATTTGTTAAATAAACTACTGCGGCCTTCAAAAGGTCATCACCAGTAACAACAATGATTCTGTATTCCCTTGTTTTGAGTCGCTCCATTACACCTGGAATTTTGGACTTATCCCCATAAACATTGTATTTATCCACTCCCCACGGAAGATTTGATTCAAAGGCCTCCTGAATATCCCTGTAAATGCCTTTGTCATCCCATTGAACAAGTGCAATTTGTGCAGATAAAACCATTGAAAACAAGGTGAGCAGTATACCTTTTCTCATATAAAAAAGATAACCCAAAATAATTCAGTTGTCAAGTTATAATTAAATAAAGAGGTTTGATTTTAGGGAATATTGTTCATAATAAGAAAAAGAGGAAGGAGGTATGTATGTTTTATGTAGGGGTTGATTTACACAAAAACTTTACCCAGGT
>QNDZ01000193.1 GCA_003646055.1 bacterium | reverse complement strand
CTGGTATCATTGCTGTTACATATGGGACATTATCAATAAACGCCGATAGGAAAACTGACAAAACTATGAGGGAGGAGAATGTAAAGAAAAGACTGCCACCCATATACTTCTCAATCCCATGAGCAATCAGGTCAACAACCCCCACATCGGTTATTGCCCTTATAAGGACAAATATGCCCATGAGTATGAATGTGGTTTCAAGGTCAAACTTCTTCAAAATATCCTTTCCATCCCTTCTCATAGTGATAAGAAGAACAATTGCAATTATGAAGGAACCAAGCCCACCCGCAATGCCAAAAAACCTGTGTGAAAGCGCTGAAAGGAAAACCCAGACCAGGGCAAAGGTGAATGCCACAATTGAACGGATAGACTTCACTGGCTCAACCTTTATTGGTTTAAGTTCCTTTCCCCTCAAACCCCTGTAAAGTAGATAAATCACAAAAAGTGATGATATAGCACCAATCTCAACTGCAAAGAAAATACCTGGCCTGCCATCAAGATAGAAAAAATCAAGGAAGGTCATCTTCATGTAATCGGCAAGTATGAGGCTTGGTGGGTCACCCACAAGGGTTGCTGTCCCTTGAAGATTGGAGGAAAGGGTTATGCCCATCAGGTAAGGAATGGGTGAAACCTCAGCCTCCCTTGCAATGGCAATGGCAACAGGTGCAACTATCAACACAGTGGCAACATTCTCAAGAAACATGGAAATCAAACCCGCAAAACCCGAGACAAGGATCACAGAACCCAGAACCCCTCTGGAGTGTGCAACAATTCTCTCTGCAAAAAGTGCTGGCACATTATCCTTCACCATTGCATCGGTTATTATGAGAAACCCTGCAAAGATTAGAATAATATTCCAGTTTACAAACCTCAAAACATTCACGGGTTTCAGATTCCCCGTGAGTATTATAAGCAATATTCCCGCCCATATAATAACATCCCTTCTTTTATGTACAGTGGCAAAGAGGATATAAACAACAAAGAAAATTATCAGGGTAGCAACCATTCTCTAATCTCCCAGATATCCTCACCTTCCTCTCTTTTAATCATTCCTATTTCAGGTGCATACCATTCTGTTGTGGTTAAGGTATCACTGTTTCTTATCTCCATCCTTGTAACCCTGTAAACCTCGTGGAAAAGATTATCCCCTACCTTCATATTACCTGTATAATAAACACCAATTCTGTATTTGAAAAGGAATCTGAGTGTATCCCCATAATAAAACTTCGTTGATAAAATGCTGTCTTCAACAACCGTTCCATCAATAGGTGGGTCTGGCAAATAAAACTCATAGAATGTTCCAAACTCAATCTTTTCACCATTGATGGTCTGGTATTCATCCTTGATATTATAAATCCCCTCAGGCAGTCTTTGAAAAATATAGGGAACTCCATTTATGGCTGTATGATACGTTGAATCCCCCTGTCCCTCCATAAGAATCTCAGCAGTTCCACCAGAAGAAACAGAGTATATCCACCTTGCACCCTCGTAAAGGGGAAAGTAGGTACTCCCGAGCCTGACACCAGGGCCTGAACTACATCCCGATGCCAATACCAATGTCAACAATATCAGGTGTGAATGTCTCATTAAATACCTCTTTTATTTTTAGTGTGAGGAAAACCCTCTTTTCATTAAAACTCCACCCGGGCTCAAAAAGTATAACACCGATGGGCAGAAACAACCTTTCATATCCTCCATGACACCATCTCTGAGCGAGGACACCATTAATCCCCAACCCTATGGCATACCAGTCACCCGAAAGCCTGAGACCAGCACCAAGGGACAAAAACCTCATTGAAAGTGTAGAATTGGTATATGAGGTAATCTCCATTGATACAAAGGGATAACTGGAAGCAAGCCTCACCTCTGCATCCACACCTGAAGTAAAAGGATTGCTCAGGCTTCCCAGGGGTAGTGATGTTGAAAGAAGCATTTCAAGACCTGCAAGAACAAAGAAAACCATGGGATAATTCTAATCTATGAAACCTGTTTGTCAACAAGGAATGGGAATTCCAATCTCATGCCATACGGGAACATTCTATACACTTCTCAGGGGGGACGGTGCATGTATTCGTGTATTTGTAAAAATTCTTATCTCTTTGTATATCAAAATATTATAAAATTTCCTGTGTTTTTTTGATAGAAATGAAAAAACAAAGCAAAATTTACTCTCTGTAATCGTCTTATTTTCTGAATGTTAGGAAAAATAGAAAAACCCTGAAATTCATAAATACATAAATACATGCACCGTCACCAGTAAAACCAGTAAAAAAATAATTTGTCAAGTTCCTTCCCAAAATCATTCTTTAGAGACAGGCAAAGTGCAAAGTATTTTATTTAATTTCAATGGTTTTTCCTACTCCATACTCAATAAAATTCTCCTTATATTTTTCTCTGAAAGCCTCTCTGACCAGATCACCTGTGCAATGAGATGGGGCGACCTTCTCTACCCCCAATTCTTTAAATGCTTTAATGCAAGATAGAGGAGGATGGTGAAACCCTCCTACCACAAGATAAACCTTATCTTTTTTCATTATTTTTTTGGCTTTCTTCACAATATTCACAATTCCAGGATGGGCGCACCCTGTAATAACCACCAATCCCTCTTTTGAATCAATAATCAAGGACTGCTCTTCTGGAGGTCCGTAAACCTGGCCGGTTGTGTAAATAGAATTAGATATTCTTGCTGGACCTGAAATTTCTACAAATTTTGCTCCTTTCTGGATTATCATATTTTTAACGGCTTCGGGAAAGGAACTCAGGATGAAAACCGTAACATTACTATTTCTCTCTAAAAAACCTTCCAATCCTCCTGAATGATCACCATGGATATGGGAAATAACTATCTTTTTGATTGAGGAAGGCTCAATACCCAATTTTTTCATGTTGGAAAGCAAAATTTCTGAGTTTCCCCCGGTATCAAAAAGTATTAGTTCCTGAGGGGTTTTTATTATGGTGGCAAAGCCCCAGGCAGTTTTAAGTTTCTGGTCTACCTGATAGTTGTCATAAACAGAGATTAAAGTTATTTCTGAACCTACCTTTTCTGCATGGATTGTAAACGGGATTCCTGCCAGAATTAAGATTCCTATCAAAACTTTCTCCGGGAACGAAGGATGAAAATTTGACATTTTGATAAATTTATAAATTTATCCCCCGTCCCTCAGAGGTGGATGAGGCTGTCTATGTTGGATGAGTCTGGCTCCCATCCATATGGATATATGTGTGTAATGGTTTCTGGATAGTATGTCTGGAGCCATTTGCGTGCTGTTTCTGTCTTGGTCATTATGCGGTGGTTGGCGAGGTCTATGCTGTTGTCAGGGAACCAGTCCTGTAACCAGGATATGTGGTATATTCCCCAGTAGGCGGTCTCGGTGGTTCCGCTGATGGTCTTGGTCTCTGCGAGTATTTTCCACATGGTTAATGGTTCTCCTCCTGTGATGTGTGCGAGTGCTCTGCCTGTGTATAGGAGGATGGGTGTGCTGTGTGTCATGTCGACATCGCCCTCTGTGTATGGTGTGCCTGCGTCTGGGTCATAGAATACTCCTATTGTATTGTATGGTATGTCTCCTATGTTTAGTGTTTCTATTTGTGTGGAGTTGGTTATTATGGCCTGTATGGCTTCTATGTAGTCGATGTTGCTGCCGAATCCTTTCTGGTATGCGCTGTCTACTCTTGTACTGTCTGTGGTCCAGTATTGTTGGTAGGTGGCTGTGTCTGGGTAGTATATGTTTATTTTTATCTTGTTGTGGAGGTTGTCTGG
>QNDZ01000192.1 GCA_003646055.1 bacterium | reverse complement strand
TTTTCAGATAGTTCACTGCATCGGTCAATTTGTGAAGCCTGTAAAGGACATTCCCCATGTGGAAGAACAAACTTGCATACTCAACACCCTCTTCTTCAAGTTTTTTGAAGTGTTCAAATGCCTTATCCTCCTCACCCTTTGAGTGATAAGCAATCCCAAGGTGGTAGTGGGCAATCTTTGATTGGGGAGAGTGTTCAAGGAGTTTGTGAAAATTTTCAATGGCCTTATCAATCCTGCCCGTGTGATAGTATGAATGTCCCAACCAGTAGTATGCCATGGAGAAATCAGGGTTAACCTGAAGGCATCTTCCAAAAACCTCAATTGCCCTCTTTATCAATCCCTTCCTGAAAAGTGCAATGCCCAGTGAATAGAGGGTATCTGGAAAATCAGGGAGAAGTTCAAGTGATTTATTGTAATTCTCAATTGCCTCGTTCAGATTACCAACCATGTATGCAAGTTCACCAACAGAGCGAAATATATACGGGTCTTTGTGCAATTCTGCTGCCTTTTTGCAGTGCTCAAGTGCATCCCTTACCTTTCCCCTTCTCCTGAGTTCAGCACCTCTCCTTGTGTAATATTCAGGAGAATCCTCCCTTGTGGGCATTCCACAGTACGGGCAGAAGAGAAAATCATCATTTATATCTTTTCCACAATTACGACACTTCATAATGTCTCCATCCTTTTTATAATTTCTCTACCAAACTCTGAGGTTTTTATTGGATCTACCCCTCCAATCTGTCTTGCAAGGTCATAGGTGACCTTCCTGTCAAGAATTGTCTTCTCAATCCCTTTCTCAATCAATTCTCCAGCCTCTTTCCAGCCCATGTATTTAAGCATCATAACCCCGGAGAGTATAAGCGATGAGGGGTTCACCTTGTCCATACCCCTGTATTTGGGAGCAGTTCCATGTGTTGCCTCAAATAGGGCAATGAAGTCCCCTATATTCCCTCCTGGTGCCATCCCGAGTCCACCCACCTGAGCAGCACATGCATCTGAAAGATAATCCCCGTTGAGATTTGGGGTAGCAATCACATCGTATTCATTTGGTCTTGTGAGAAGTTGCTGGAACATGTTATCGGCGATCCTGTCCTTGATAAGTATCTTCCCTTCAGGAACCTCACCAATCTCCTTCACCTCATCTTCAGTTACCACTTTGTCCCTGAATTCTTCAAGTGCCACCTCATATCCCCATTCCCTGAAGGCGCCCTCTGTGTATTTCATTATATTCCCTTTATGAACAAGGGTTACACTACGCCTGTCGTTCTCAATGGCATACTGGATTGCCTTTCTCACAAGCCTTTTTGTCCCGAATACACTTATGGGTTTGATACCTATTCCAGAATCCTCCCTTATGTTTATGCCAAAGTTCTCCTTAACAAACTCAATTATCTTCAATGCCTCTTCACTGCTCTTTGGCCACTCAATACCTGCATAAACATCCTCTGTGTTCTCCCTGAATATGACCACATCTAATTTCTCAGGGTGAACCATTGGTGAAGGAACGCCCTTTACCCATCTGACAGGCCTCACACATGCATACAGGTCAAGTACCTGCCTGAGTGTAACATTCAAACTTCTGTATCCCCCTCCAACGGGTGTGGTGAGAGGGCCTTTAATTGCAATGATATGCTCCCTGATTGCCTCTTTGGTCTCATCTGGAAGAAGTTCACCCATTTTCTCCATTGCCTTCTCACCAGCGTAAATTTCCTTCCATTCAATCTTTCTCTTTTCTGAGTATGCGAACTCTACAGCCGCATCAAATACAGGGAGAGCAGCATTTGTTATATCAGGTCCAATCCCATCACCCTCAATATAGGGTATGATTGGGTTATCAGGTACAATAAGTTTTCCATTTTCTATTCTTATTTTCTCTCCCATCATTCCTCCACTTTAAAGTCACCATATTTTTTTATGTGTTCCTCTATACCACCATCCTGAATCAAACGAAGCATAAAGGGTGGAATGGGTTGACTCTGGAGTTCAAATCCCTTTGTAAGGTCTTTTATAATACCCTTTTCAAGGTCTATTTCCAGTTCATCACCCTCATCAATCTTATCCGTGTCTGCAGTTAGAAGTGGAAGACCTATGTTGAAACTGTTGCGGTAAAAAATTCTTGCAAAGGACTTTGCAATTATACAGGACACGCCTGCAATCTTAATAATCCTTGGAGCATGCTCCCTTGAAGAGCCAAGCCCAAAGTTCCTTCCAGCAACGATTATGTCTCCAGGCTTCACCTTTTTTGCAAACTCAGGGTCTGCATCTTCAAGCACATGTTTTGCCAGTTCAGGAAGATTTGTCCTCAGATGGAAGTACCTGCCAGGAGCAATATGGTCTGTAGATATATCATCACCGAATTTCCACACTCTACCCTTTATTATCATGTTACCTCCTCAGAGATATTTTCTCGGGTCAGCAATCTTGCCCTCAATTGCAGTAGCAGCAGCAGTGGCAGGAGAAGCAAGGTATATGAAGCCCTCTGGATTACCCATCCTTCCCTTGAAGTTCCTGTTCTGGGTTGATAGAACCCTTTCACCATCAGCAAGCACGCCCTTGTGTATTCCAACACATGGGCCACAACCAGGTGATTCAATTGACGCACCTGCCTCCATAAAGATTTCAAGGAGACCCTCTTTCATTGCTTTTATAAACACCTCCCTTGAAGCAGGGATAACAATAAGCCTCGTATCAGGGTGTCTGTGTCTTCCCTTAAGTATATCTGCCGCTATCCTCAAATCCTCAAGCCTTCCATTGGTGCATGTGCCTATGTAAACCTGGTCAATCTTCACATCTTCCACCTCTGAAATCTTCCTTGTATTGTCAACTGTATGGGGGAAAGATACCACAGGCTCAAGTTTTGAAACATCAATCTCAAAAGTCTTCTCATATACAGCGTCAGGGTCTGGCTTTATCTCCCTGAATTTATCACCTCTTCCTCTCATCTCAAGATATGATTTTGTGGTGGAATCAGTGGCAATAAGTCCTGTTTTAGCTCCTGCCTCTATTGCCATATTGGTGATTGTAAACCTTGATTCCATTGAAAGGTTTTCCACCACCTCTCCCTCAAACTCCATTGCCTTGTAGGTTGCCCCGTCCGCTCCTATCATCCCTATAATATGGAGGATTATGTCCTTTGAATATACACCCTCTGGCAATCTTCCTTTGAGAATAAACCTGTATGTCTCTGGAACCCTCAACCACACCTTTCCAAGTGCAAAGGCAAGTGCAACATCTGTTGAACCCATACCTGTGGCAAATGCCCCGAGTGCACCTGATGTACAGGTATGGGAATCTGCTCCAACAATAATCTGGCCTGGAGATGCCCAGTCTTCAACCAGCCTCTGGTGGCACACCCCTTCTCCAACCTCTGATAGATAAGCACCCGTCTTTTTTGAGAATTCTCTCAGAATGTTGTGTGCATTAGAGAGTTCCTTCCTCGGGCTTGGTGAGGCGTGGTCAATAAAGAGTATTGTGTTTTCAGGGTCAAAGACCCTCTCCATGTTTAATTTTTTCAGTTCTTCAACGGCAAGTGGACCAGTACCATCCTGAACCATTGCCACATCAACCTTTGCAACAACTATCTCACCAGCCTTCACATCTCTGCCTGTATGTTCTGAGATGATTTTTTCACTTATGGTCATTCCCATTCTCAACCCCTTTCCTCCATTGGTGTGTATTCAACATCCACAGGACCATTGTATATTGCCCTTGGTCTGAATATCCTGTTTGCCTGCAGATACTCAACAATATGTGCAACCCAGCCTGCAACCCTTGACATTGCGAAGATTGG
>QNDZ01000191.1 GCA_003646055.1 bacterium | reverse complement strand
CCGATCCATCTGAATGCGCATGGTTATGTGATTGCTGCAAAGGCCGGTGAGTTTGACAGGGCTCAGGAGATTGTGAGAAAAGAAAGGGATTTTGTTTTTGCAGCAACTGCTGCAAGGGTGTGTACCCATCCCTGTGAGGGTGCATGCAGAAGGAGTGATGTTGATGGGCAGCCAGTTTCAATAAGGGAGATAAAGAGATTTATAACAGATTATGAGTTTAATAAATTTGGTGGGCCTGAGATTGACCTTACTGTTGAGGAAGAAAAGGAAAAGAAGGTTGCAATCATAGGGGCAGGTCCTGCAGGACTTTCAGCTGCATTTGATTTGAGAAAAAAGGGATACAAAGTTACTGTTTATGATGCACTACCTGAGGGTGGAGGAATGCTCCTTGTGGGCATACCTAAATACAGGCTTCCCAAGGATGTTCTGAGGAAGGAAGTGGAGATTGTTAAGAAGATAGGTGTTGAGATGAGGTTCAACACCAGGGTTGGAAAGGATATTCAGTTCAGTGAACTCCTCAACAACTTTGATGCAGTCTTCGTTGCAACAGGTGCACATAAGTCCCGTGGTATGAACATACCTGGTGAAGACCTTGAGGGAATACACCATGCAGTTGAGGTGCTTGAGAAGATAAATCTTGAAAAGGAGATAAAACTGGGGAAAAGGGTGATAGTGGTTGGTGGTGGTAACAGTGCAATGGATGCTGCAAGGAGTGCACTCAGACTTGGATGTGATGTTACAGTGGTTTATAGAAGGTCAAGAAAGGAGATGCCTGCAATACCTGAGGAGGTTGAGGCAGCAATGGAGGAGGGGGTTAAGTTCTCTTTCCTTACAAACCCAGTTGAATTTATCGGTGAGAATGGAAGGGTGAAAAGGGTCAAACTCATAAAAATGGAACTTGGTGAACCTGATGAATCCGGTAGAAGAAGACCGGTTCCCATTCCTGGTTCAGAGTATGAGATAGAGGCGGATGAGGTAATCCTGGCTATTGGAGAGAAACCAGAACTCTCCTTCCTCGGTGATGCAGATATTGAACTAACACCATGGGGAACAATCAAGGTTGATGAGGTAACCTTCCAGACATCAAATCCAAAGGTCTTTGCAGGTGGTGATGCAGTTACAGGACCCAATACATTCATTGATGCTGTTGGGCATGGCAAGAGGGCTGCAATCTCTATTGATAGATTCTTCAATGAAGAAGACCTGTATGAGGGAAGGGAGAATGAGGGACCGTTCAAGAGCAACCTGGTTGGTGATATAGAGCATGCCTACAGGAAAGAGAGAATGAAGGAGTTCTTTATTCCACTTGAGGAAAGGAAGACAACATTCAAGGAGGTTGTTTTAACACCTTCAGAGGAGGCGGTGAAAGAAGAGGGTAAGAGGTGTATAAGTTGTGCTGTTTGTAGTGAGTGCCGTCTCTGTGAAAGGGCGTGTGAACCAAAGGCAATAATGCACGATATGGTGGATAAAATAGAAGAAATAGATGTGGGTTCCATTGTGGTTGCCACAGGATTTGAACTCATGCCCATTGAAAAACTCCCTGAATATGGTGGTGGAAAGATTCCCGATGTTATTGATGGTCTTCAGTTTGAAAGGCTTCTTTGTGCCTCTGGACCTACTTCAGGGACACCCAGAAGGCCATCGGATGGGAAAATCCCTGAAACAGTTGCCTTTGTCCATTGTGCAGGTTCAAGGGACCCTGCACATGGTGTTGCATACTGTTCAAGGATATGCTGTATGTATCTTGCAAAGCAGGCATACATTTACAGACACTTTGTTCACAATGGAAAGGCATTCCTGTTTTATATAGATATAAGGTCAAATGGTAAGGGATATGAGGAGTTTGTTCAGAGGGCAAAGGAAGAAGAGGGTGTTGTGTTCATAAGGGGTAAGGTGAGTAAGATATTCCAGAGAGGTGATAAGGTGGTTCTCTGGGGTGCTGATACATTGACAGGGGAAAGGGTTGAACTTGAGGTTGACCTTGTGGTGCTTGGAACAGCAATGGTTCCGAGTTATGGAGTTAAGGAACTGGCTTCAAAACTTCGTATTCCCACAGATGTTTATGGATGGCTTCAGGAGGCACACCTGAAACTCAGACCCCTTGAAACAGTGACAGCAGGTGTTTTCATTGCTGGTGCTGCACAGTTCCCCAAGGACATAACAGATACAGTTTCCCAGGCATCGGGTGCAGCAGGTAAGGTCCTTGCATTATTCTCAAAACCAGAACTTACAAAGGAACCTACAATTGCACAGGTTGATACAGAGGTCTGTGCAGGGTGTGGATTCTGCAGGGATGCCTGTGCCTATGATGCAATTACAATTGACCCAAGGCGCAAGGTCTCTGTTGTGAATGAAGCCCTGTGTGAGGGGTGTGGTGCATGCAGTGCTGCATGTCCTTCTGGTGCCATGACCCTGAGAAACCTTGCCAAAACCCAGGTGTTTGACATGGTTGAGGTTGCCACAGAGGATTATGAATGAAAGGCATTTTAAGGAATATATATGGCTGTCAAGCAGGATATAAAAAAAGGAGGTTATAAATGGCGGATGAGGTTCAGCATAAATTGATACCTGTTTACATCTTGAGCAAAAAATACTATGTTCCAGAGGGTTCTACAATCATAACTGCAATGGAGTATGCAGGGTTTAAACTGAAGAAGGGTGTTGGTTGTAGAGAGGGATTTTGTGGTGCCTGTGCCTCACTTTACAGACTTCCAGGTGATTATAAACTTCATGGAGGACTTGGTTGCCAGACCGTTGTTCAACCTGAAATGCAGATTGTCCAGATTCCATTTGCACCTGCTGAGAAAAAGACCTATGACATTGAAAAACTTACACCTGACAATGCTCCATTCAATGAATTGTATCCAGAGGTTTACAGGTGCGTATCCTGTAATACATGCACAAAGATTTGTCCCCAGGAACTCCAGGTTATGGATTATGTTAATGCAATAATCAGGGGTGACCTGAAACTGGCAATGGACCTGTCATTTGATTGTATCATGTGCGGGCTCTGTTCTGTAAGATGCCCTGCAGAGATGGCACAGTTCAATATTGCCATGCTTGCGAGGAGGCTTTATGGGAAATACCTCCAGCCAGTTTCAGAGTATCTTGAGCAAAGATTGAAAGAGATTGAAGAGGGTAGGTTTGAGGAGCAACTCAGGGAACTGATGAGCCTTTCCAGAGAGGAACTCCAGAAGAGGTACTATGAGAGAGAACTCAACTTTGATATAACATAAGGGGGAGAGATGGGATATCCTGATTATATGAAGGAATCGCTAAAAAAGGTAGCAGAGACAAGGCCAAAAAGGGTTGAACTTGCAAAGAAAGGCCTTAAAAACTTTTTGAAACCAATGAGTGCCGAGGAGAGGGATGAGGTTTTAACAAAGTATCATCCTGATTACCAGCCTGATGCAAGGAAGGAAATAAGGGTTGGTCCCAATAAAGGAGAGAAACTCACTGCAAAGGTGGTTGAGATACTTGAGGCACATTCAAGGATTGATCCTGATGAGTTTGTTGTTGACACACCTGATTATGAAACAGATGTTTTGATTATTGGTGGCGGTGGTGCTGGATGTATGGCTGCTATATGGGCAAGGAAAGAGGGAGCAAAGGTCATAATATCCACCAAATTGAGGCTCGGTGATGCAAATTCAATGATGTCACAGGGCGGTATGCAGGCTGCTGTGAACCCCCATGATTCCCCTGCCATCCATTACCTTGATATTCTCGGTGGTGGACATTTTGACAACAAGCCTGAACTGGTTAAGGCACTTGTGACAGAAGGCCCATATATAGCAAAATTCCTGCAGGAACTGGG
>QNDZ01000190.1 GCA_003646055.1 bacterium | reverse complement strand
TTCAATTTTCAAAGAGCGAAAAGCCTTGATTTCCTACGGAAATCAACACACCCATTAACCACACCACCCACCCATACATAAGCTTATACTCCCTATATATAGCTATATCCCTATAAAGTTATAATAGTCAGTCATAGATTTTCCACCTTTTCTCTACATGATTCCTCATCCACCTTTCATATCCTTTAAATGCCATACGCTTTTTATTCTGAGTAATTTTAATAAATTTTATCCGCACATTGAACTCTTATTCCCATAAACCTTCCTTTTACATGCTAAAAACCCAATATAATCCAAAAAGAGGTATAAACCCGGTCCTAACAAGTAAATGATGAAAGACACATGAAAAAACCTGCTGAATGCAAAAAGTAGAAAGTGTATGCCTGACCCCCCAATTCCTTAAAGAACTTATGCCTCCCTGAATGTGGAATAGAAAAGGGCAAGGTCAATGAGTGTGAAGGCCCACAAAAGGAGATTTGCCTTCCAGGAGAAGAATATGGCAAAGAGTATGTACTGAAATCCAAGTATCATAATCAGTATCTTTGCATATTTGTTCATCCCTTTCCACACCTGGACTGGGGTTCTGAGAACCTTACCGCATTTTCTGCAAAAAACCGCATTCTCCGTGTTCCTTTTCCCACACCCTGGACAGATAACAGGCTTTTCTTCCTCCTCTGTTTTAATAAAATACCGCATCTCCTTTGCCTTCCTCTTTGCAAGGCTCTCCTCTGCCATGGCAACCAATTTTTCAGCCTTTTCATAGTAAAAAAGTGCCCTCCTGTAATCCTCTTCTTTTTCATACAGTTTCCCAAGTGCCATCAGGGTTCCGAAATCATTTGGTTCAAGGTTCAGTCGGTTTTCAAGGTTCTCAATCATCCTCTTCACTTTATTCTTCTCCTGTTTAATCTCATTCTTCTTTATAAAAAGGAAGATTACATATGTAACAACAATGATAAAAAGTACGGGTATTCCACTCTTACCCCCAAGGAGAATCGTTATGATGGAGAAAAAGGCAATTACTCCAGAAAGGACATATAAGCCATAATTGGGATTGTCCATTGACCTGATGAATGCACCCTCAACAACCCTGAATGTGAGCCAGGTAAACAGAAGAAATACAAGTATTCCAAGAAACAAAAGATAAAGAATCAACAAACCAAGCATGTTTCATTTTAAACCCATCAAACAAAAAGTCAACAAATACCCCCGGACCCTGACATTATGACAATTTTCAGAGCAAAAATTATACATGTTTTGCATTCACTTGAAAATTATTAGTTAACTGATACAATCCCAAAAAGGAGGAACAATGGAGATATACAGGTCTGGAAAAGGAATTTTTGTTGTCCTGAAGAAGGGCGAGATGCTCATGGAATCCATCACAGATGCCTGCAAAAAAATTGGTATTGATTCTGGTTTTGTTTCAGGTATTGGTGCCATTGAAGACGTTTTATTAGGTGCCTTCAATACGGAAAAAAGGGAATACATAAAAAAGGAATTCTCAGGGAGCCATGAACTTCTCTCACTCACTGGTAACATTTCTAAAAAGGGAAATGGAGAGTATGTTGTTCACCTTCACTGCATAATTGGAGATGAGGATATGAAGGTTTATGGAGGACATCTGTTTAATGCCAGGGTTTCTGTTACATGTGAGATTTTTATCCATATAGAAGACTTTGGATTGATAAGAAGGATGGATTCTGAGACTGGTCTTTTCTTAATAAAAAAGGAGGAATAAATTGAGGGAACTTACCATCAGGGCAGTTATCCTTGGTGTAATCCTTTCAGTGGTGATGGCAATGGCAAATACCTATCTGGGGCTATATGCAGGCATGACAGTCTCTGCAAGCATACCTGCTGCTGTGATTTCAATGGCAATATTGAGGGGATTGATGAGAAAAGGAACAATCCTTGAAAACAATATTGTCCAGACCGCTGCATCTGCTGGAGAATCACTTGCCGCTGGAATCATATTCACAATACCTGCCCTCATCATTATAGGTGCATGGAAGGAATTCAACTATTTCACCACCTTTATCATAGGAACACTCGGTGGAATACTCGGGGTTATATTCATGATACCCATGAGAAGGGTGCTTATTGTTGAGAAGAAGGAGTTGAAGTACCCAGAAGGCGTTGCATGTGCACAGGTGCTTGAGGCAGGGGATAGAGGTGGAACTGGTGCAAAACTCATATTCCTCTCACTCCTTGGGGGCTTTGTGTATAAATTCCTCTCCTCTGCACTGGGACTCATCAAAGGAACAATTGAGGGTGCTGTTAGGATTGGAAAATCTGTATTTTATGCGGGTTCTGACCTGTCTGTTGCATTGCTTGGTATAGGATACCTTGTTGGATTCAATGTGTCTGTACTTGTTTTTATTGGAGGATTTATTGGATGGGTGATAGGAATACCTATTTATTCGGCACTACACCCTGCAACAGGGCATCCCCTTGATATTGCCTGGACCTTATGGTCTGGTAAAGTAAGGTTTATTGGTGTTGGTGCAATGATAGTGGGTGGAATATGGTCTATAATCAACATAAGGGAGGGAATAAAGAGGGGACTCCAGGGAATTTTCAGGACATTTGAGGAACATACAGAAGACCTTGAGAGGAAGCACCTTTTACCAATCCTTGCCCTAACAATAATTGGTGTTTTCTTCGTTTATCTGGTGATATTGAAACATCCTGGAATAACCCTTCTTGCCACACTTTCCATGGTGATTGCATCCTTCTTTTTTGTTGCCGTTTCTTCCTATATTGTTGGGCTCGTTGGAAGTTCCAATAATCCGGTTTCAGGCATGGTGATTTCATCCCTTCTTTTTGCAGCATTAATCATTGGCCTGTCTGGAATAAGAGGGATTGAAGCAATGATTGCAACCCTTCTGGTTGCAGGTGTTGTAAGCTGTGCAACCTGTACCGCAGGTGATGTATCCCAGGACTTGAAGACTGGATACCTTGTTGGAGCAAGCCCCAGGAGGCAGCAGATAGTCCAGTTACTCGGTGTTCTTTCAGGTGCACTTGTTATCCCCTTTGTATTGAAACTTTTGCACCATGCATATGGTATTGGTACAGGGAAACCCGGTGCACTCCAGGCTCCTCAGGCATCCCTCTTTGCCTCATTAACAAAGGGAATATTCTCAAAGGGAACGGGTCTTGAATGGGATATGATAACTGCTGGTATCATCCTTGGCATCTTTATTATTTTGATAGACCTTCTGCTCAAGAAAAAAAACCCAGGCTTTAGATTACACATAATGCCTGTTGCTGTGGGTATATACCTTCCATTCTCTCTATCCATTCCCATCCTCTTGGGCGGCATAACTTCAAGGTTTGCAAGAAACAAGGAGAATGGGACACTCATATCTTCTGGTCTCATTGCTGGAGAATCAATAGCAGGTGTTGTGGTGGCAGGTATGATTTATGGAGGCCTCAAAACAGGCATACTCCCATCTTCAACCATCATATCATTGATACTCTTTGCAATACCCGTAATCTTTCTATTAATAGCAAAAGGCAAAAATCCTTGACATTTTAAGGGGTATAGTATAAACTTATGAAAAAAGGAGGAACATAGATGGGGATAAAAGAGGCCCATTATATATGGATGGATGGTGAACTTGTTCCATGGAAGGACGCAAAAATACATGTGCTTTCACACGTAGTCCACTATGGTAGCAGTGTATTTGAGGGGATGAGGGCATATAAGACCCCTAAGGGGACAGCCCTCTTCAGGCTTAAAGAACATGTGGTCAGGCTCTTTAACTCTGCAAAGATTTACAGGATGGAGATTCCATTTTCAGTGGAAGAGATTGAGAAAGC
>QNDZ01000189.1 GCA_003646055.1 bacterium | reverse complement strand
TGAGAAGGCAAGGAGGATAAACAGGGAGAACCTTGAAAAACTGCGTGGGAAACTCTACGAATTTCCTGCATACATAGATGGTGAGTTTGACAGGGGTTCATATCCAGCAGATCCTGTTCTCCACATAAAGAAGGGTGCACAGATAATGATGCTCAACAATGACAGGGACAGGTACTGGGTTAATGGAACAATGGGGATAGTCAGGGGTGTGAGATACAGCAGGAGACTTGAGGCACACAAAATCATTGTTGAACTGCACAATGGATACGAGGTTGAGGTATTGCCATACACATGGGAGATATTCAAGTACAGGTTTGACAGGGACATGGGGAAGATAACCACAGAGACCATTGGCTCATTCACCCAGTATCCAATGAAACTGGCATGGGCGGTCACAATCCACAAGAGCCAGGGGAAAACATTTGACAATGTGATAATAGACATTGGAAGGGGCGCATTCTCTGCGGGTCAGGTTTATGTGGCATTGAGCAGATGCACATCCTTTGAGGGCATCAGCCTTGTGAAACCAATAAAAAAGAAAAACATCTTTGTGGACTACAGGTGTGTGAAATTCCTTACATCATACCAGTATATGTTATCAGAAAAGAGGATGCCCATGGAGGAAAAGATAAGGTTCATAGAGAAGGCAATAAAACAGGGGAAAAATCTGGAGATAGAGTATCTAAAACCAGGGGATGAAAGGTCAGTGAGGGTTGTAACCCCTGAAAAAGTGGTGAAGGAGAGATACAGGGGAGTGGAATTTATGGCATTAAAGGGATACTGCCACCTGAGAAAGCAAAACCGCACCTTCCGCATAGACAGGATATTGAGGATGAGGGTGGTTGAGTAGGTGGGGAAAGTTTTGGGAAGCCGACTGATAATTATGGGCAAAACTACATCCTTGACCAAGAAGGTTTACATGGTAGAATAATATGCCACGAACATGGTCAGAGTCATACATTACAGTCAGGTCAGGGAGACTTTTTACTTAGTTGAATTTTAAGGGAATAAAATGAAAAAGATTGCGAGTGTTATTACCACTGAGTAAGACAAGGAATTTAAAAACTGGAGGTTAAAATGATTCTTTTATTCCTTTCACTCTTTAAGGTGTATGTTGCACCAGGAATAATCTTTTTTCCTGAAAACCAGAACAACAATTTCAGGGCAACTGGAGAATTCTATGGGCTCCTGAGTGGTGGGCCCAAAGACCTCTTTGGTCTCCTTGAAGTGAGAGGTTTTGCCTCATTCCAGGGAGAGGCCAGATACGAGCTTTTTGTAAACCGTGCCTTTGTAAGAATGAAGGCAAAAAATATAGAAGTCTTTGGGGGTAAGGACACCTATTCCTGGGCATTTGAAAACATATTCACGCCTTACTATTATCTAAATCCAGAGATTGTTAACACAGGATTTTACATATACAAAAAGGGTATCCCTGCACTGGGAGTAAAATTTTACGGCAAAAATATGATGTTTGAATTCATGGGGGTTATCAGGAGAGACCGGGCTTTTGCAGAAGAAAAGTTGCTTCCCTGTGGAAGGCTATATTTGACAGATAACAACTTTGAGTTTCAGATACCTTTTTATCTGGGGAGCTACAAAAGTGCTGGTCTTGGTTTAAGAAGCAGGGCAGGTTCAATAACATACGCGGCCGACATCAGTTTCCAGCTAACGGAGACAAGAATTTTCACAAATTTTTCTTCCAGTTTGAACTTTCCTGTTGGTGACAACCTCCTGATAGACCTGGAATATCTCTTTGCACCTGAACTTTACTATGAGGTGCTTTTCTCTCCCCTGTTTCTTTTTTTTGGTGATAATAACTTCTACCTTTCCCTATCATGGTCAAAAGAAAGAAGATACATGTCCCTTTCAGGTTTCTGTTCAACTAATCCTGATGTTCTGACCCTTCTTTTTGTTCCAGGCCTTACCATGGGCAAGGCAGAGTTCAATCTCCTCATTGGAGGTTATCTTATTGACTTTTTTGGCTCAAAAACTAAGAATGAAATCCTGGGAGCCCAGGTTAAAATATACCTCTAAGAATCAGTCAATAAAATTTGTATATGTGTTTAAGGTAAAATAGAAGTATTTGTTGTAAGCAGCAATCCCATATAGTTTTTCTATGTGATAAACAACACCTATCAGGGAACATTAGGTTGACTTTTTGACACCTTGCTTTCTCTTCCATCCATATATTAAAAACTCCACTGGTGCTGGAATGGGGTGCTTAGTAAAATGTGCAGTAGGTTCTTGACCTCCTGTTTTTTCTTTGTTAGAATAATCCAACTGTGCGAACCTGAAAGGAGGAATTTGGGACGAACAACCCTTATTGTGAATGGTCTTGCTGTCCTCTGTTTAATCTTTGCCTTTGTTAAGGATAGGAAAAAGGCAAAGAGGTCTGTTTTTAAAGCATTGATGGCATTTCTCCGCATGCTTCCAGTGATTATTGGAATAGTGATTTTTATTGGCATTCTTCTCGGTTTTGTTTCAAAGGAAGTGATTGAAAGGATTGTTGGTGTACAGGGAGGATTCATAGGTGTTGTTCTTGTTGGCCTGTTTGGAGCGGTTTTGCACATACCTTCCCTGATTGCATTCCCGCTTGCCGCTTCCCTCCTGAAGTCTGGAGCAACCGTCACCTCTGTTGCTGTATTCATAACAACCCTCACCATGATTGGATTTGTTACCCTTCCTCTTGAAATAAGGGAACTGGGAAGGAAGATGGCACTGTTGAGAAATGGAATAAGTTTTATTATTGCACTGATTATTGGCGTAATCATGGGGTTGGTGCTATGAAAGAGGCCAGGGCAATAAATCGTAAAAAGGATTTGCTGGGTGACATCATATTCCTTGTGGTGGTCGTTGTTATTTCAACTGTCCTTCTCATCATCTTTCCCGAAAGACGATTCAGGGTCTTCACAGTATCCAGGGAATTTTTTATAGAAATGATCACCATTCTTCCTGCGGTAATGATTCTCATGGGACTTTTCGCAGAGTTCGTTCCTGGAAAATTGGTGGTAAAGTTACTTGGTAAAAGTGCAGGATTAAAGGGTATCTTACTTGCCATTGTGTTTGGAGCATTGCCAACAGGTCCCCTGTATATAGCCTTTCCCATGGCTGCTGGATTGCTGAAAAAGGGTGCAAGTATTACATGTATAATAGTTTTTCTATCTGCATGGGCGTGTATAAAGATTCCTCAGGAACTGGTGGAACTCCAGTTTCTTGGTTTCAAGTTTATGGGTCTCAGGCTTGCTCTAACAATCATCTCTGTAATCTTCATGGGTTTTCTGATAGAAAAAATTATTGGAAAAACAAAGAGGAAGGAACCGATAAAACCCTGATTTTTGAAATACCTGTTGACCACATGGATTATAGTGGTTAAAATTTACTCTATAAAAAAGGAGGTGTTCTCTGGCAGATATAAAGGTTGAAGTTTCAGGCATACGTTTCAGGAATCCTGTTCTACCTGCTGCAGGTCCAAATGTTATGAACAGCAGGATGATGATTGAGGCATTCAAGGGTGGTGCTGGTGGGATTGTTTCAAAGACCATCTCAATGGAACCTGCAAGGGATAGAAGGCCCACAATCCGTAAAGGTGCGTGCAGGGGTCTGTACAATGCAGAGACCTGGTCAGAACTACCAAAGGAGAAGATGATTGAGGAACTTCTCATGGTGAAAAAAGAGGCAGGCCCTCTTATAGTTTCCATTGGTTATACACCTGAACAATTAAAGGAACTTGGTAAACTCATCCAGAGAGAGGTGGGGCCAGATGGGATAGAGTTCTCCACACACTATGTTGGAAGGTCTATTCAGCCACTCCTTGAATGTGCCAGTGCCTTGAGA
>QNDZ01000188.1 GCA_003646055.1 bacterium | reverse complement strand
TTGCAAGGGAACATGCTGCACTTTTCAAAGAACTGAAGGGTGAAGACTTTTACATTGAAATCATGAGGGTTGGTGTTCCTGATGAGGACAGGGTGAACGATGAACTCCTGAAGATATCCAGAGACCTTGATATACCCATAATTGCAACAAACGATGCCCATTATTTGAACAGGGAAGACCACGTTGCCCACGATGTCCTCCTTGCCATCCAGACCAACAAAAAACTTGAGGATGAAAACCGAATGAGATTTCCATCAAGTGAGTTCTATGTGAAATCCCCGGAAGAGATGGAGGAATTGTTCTCAGACCTGCCAGAGGCAATAAAGAACACGGTTCAACTTGCAGAGAAAATAGAGTATATCCCATTTGAAACGGGCAAGTATCACATGCCAGAGTTTGACATACCACCTGAATTTTCATCCCCTGGAGAGTATCTGAAACACCTTGTTGAGGAAGGGATAAAAAGCAAGATGGCATTCACCGAAGAGGTCAGGGAGAGGATTAACTATGAACTCTCCGTGATTTCAAGGATGGGGTTTGAAGGCTATTTCCTGATAATTAACGATATAGTGAAATCTGCCAGGGAGATGGGTATATTTGTTGGTCCTGGCAGGGGTTCAGCAGCAGGAAGTCTTGTTCTCTACGCCCTTGGAATAACAGAGATAAATCCTCTTGAACACAACCTTATCTTTGAAAGATTCCTCAATCCAGAGAGAATCTCCATGCCTGATATTGACATAGACTTTGAAGACACAAGAAGGAAAGAGGTGATTGACTACATAAGGGAGAAGTATGGAGAAAACAGGGTTGCCCAGATTTGCTCATTCAATGTGCTTAAGGCAAAGGCTGTTATAAGGGATGTTGGAAGGGTTATGAACTACGACAATTCTGACATAAACAAGATTGCAAAACTGATTGATGCAGATACCCTTGAACAGGCACTTGAGAAATCAGAGGAACTCAAATCCTTTATAAATTCAAGGGAGGACCTGAAAACCCTTTTTGATATTGCACAGAAACTTGAAGGCCTCACAAGGCATCATGGTATCCATGCATCAGGTATTGTAATAACCCCTGACGACCTGACAGAACACATCCCACTTGCAACAGGTGGTGATAATGGTGACAGGAGAGAAGTTAAGACACAGTACGAGATGAACATCCTTGAGAAACTGGGCTTTCTCAAGGTTGACATACTTGGGCTCAACACACTCTCTGTGATAAGAAAGACCCTTGAGTATATAAAGGAACCCATTGACCTTGCACTCCTTGATAAAAACGACCCTGCTGTTTACAAACTTCTCTCAGAGGGCGACACAATTGGTGTGTTCCAGCTTGAGGAGGCAGGTGCAAGGAGTATCCTCAGGAAGTTCAAGCCATCCAATTTCTCAGAGATTGTCTTTGTCCTTGCCCTCATAAGACCGGGTCCACTCCAGGTGATAGACCTTGAAAGCCTCATAAGAAAAAAGCAGGGGATTGAGAGGGTCAGGTATCCCCATCCAGTGCTTGAGGAGATTTTGAAGGAGACTTACGGATATCCAATATTTCAGGAACAGGCCATGCTCATAGCAAACAAACTATGCGGTTTCTCCTTTGGAAAGGCGGACATCCTGAGAAAGGCAATGGGAAAGAAGGATATGGAGATCATGATTTCCCTCAGGGAGGACTTCATATCAGGGGCAGTGGAGAATGGGCTTGACAAAGAGACAGCAGAGCAGGTCTTTGCAGACATCTCCACCTTTGCTTCCTATGCCTTCAATAAATCCCACAGCACTGTTTATGGTGAAATATCATTCAGGACTGCATACCTGAAGGCACATTACCCCATTGAGTTCCTGGCAGCAACAATGACAAGTGAAATTGGAAAGACGGATAAACTGAAGAGATACATCCTTGATGCCCAGAGACACGGGATAACTGTAACCCCTCCAGATATAAACAGGTCTGGGTTTGAGTTTATACCTGAGGAAGGCAAAATCCTCTACGGGCTTGGAGCAATAAAAAATGTTGGGGAAAGCGCTGTTATCTCCATTATTAAAGAGAGGGAAGAGAACGGAAAGTTCAGGGATTTTGAGGACTTCCTTGAAAGGTGCATGGGACAGAAGGTGAACAAAAGGGTGGTTGAAAGCCTTATAAAGGCGGGTGCCTTTGAAAAGATGGATAGCAACAGAAGAAAACTTCTCTACATCCTGAACAACTCAAAAATAAAAGGGAAAAAGTCGCCACAGAAGGGTCTTTTCCAGAAGGAAGGTGAGAAAATAGATGTTGAACCACCATCAGAGGATGAACTCAGAAACTACGAACAGGAGTCACTTGGGTTCTACTTCCTCACCCACCCCATGAAATCATACCAGCATCTTATAGGTAGTGTTCTTGTATCATCATACCATCTGGAGGACTATCCAGATGATAAACTTGTTATATGCGGTGGCACAATTATCTCATCACAGAAGAAGAAGAGTAAGAATGGAGGCCAGTATTACGAACTTGTGCTTGAAGACCTTGAAGGCTCATACAGGGTCACAATGTCTGAAACAAGGGGTGATACATACAGGGACATACTGATAAAAACAAACAGCATTGCAGTGAAAGGAAGGGTCTCGCGTTTCGGCAACAAAGTGGGTGTAAGGGCTGAGGAGGTTTATAAGATAGAGGACATTCCTGCAATTCTGAAAAGGGCGTTCCTTATTATTGATGTTGAGGAGATGGATGACAAACAACTTGAAAAGGCACACGAAATCATCTCCTCCTTCAAGGGAAGCCTTCCACTATTTCTCCTCTTCAGGAGGAGAGAGGAGCAGTTGAAATTAAAATCATTGACAAAGGTGAAATTTGATAAAGATTTAATAGATACCTTTACCAGAGAGATTGGTGAAGGCAAACTCAGGTTTGTATTTTAAAAAGGAGGTTTATATGATAACCCTTTTATTTGCCTTTTATGCTACTTCTGGTGCTGGAATAAAGCCTATCATAGGGATTGACAATCCCGTCCCTAATGTTCCTGCTCATGGAGAATGGGGATTGAATCTGAGGATTGAACCAAGCGGATGGATAAAATTCGGCATTGTTGTTGGCCTATTTGATTTTTTCTCTCTTGGTGTAGAGTATGGCGGAAACAATGTTGTGGGCTATGGAGATGTTAACTGGGGCAATGACCTCTGGGTTGAGGTGAGAGGACTCCTCTACAATGATGGGGAGAACAGCCTGCTTATTGGATACTCCAGTATTCCATATGGTGACCTCTTCCAGAACGGTAAGGGGGTCTTTGCAGTCCTTGGAAGAGACCAGGGTATCGGGATAGGAAGACTGGGAATAAGTGGTGGCCTTAACTATGCAATCCATGAAAGCAGGCTTGATGGGTTTGCAGATGTTTACCTGAACTTTGGTCAGGTTCACTACTTCATCCTTGAATATATCCTTAATAGTGGAACAAATCACATGAATGTTCTATCACTTGGTTACCTCAACCACTCACTTTCACTGGGAATACAATTTGACCTAAAAGACATAACAGGAGGGAACATGGGCAGAGAGATTCAGGTTTTCTACAGGGAGTCGTTCTGATGGGTACGGCAATAATAGGACTTCAGTGGGGTGACGAGGGGAAGGGAAAGGTCGTTGACTATCTTTCACCACATCATGATGTTATTGTTCGTTATCAGGGTGGCCCAAATGCAGGGCACACAGTTATATACGAGGGAGAAGAGGTGGTTCTCCACCACATCCCCTCAGGTATATTCCAGAAAAACACAATATGTGTAATTGGTAATGGTTGTGTGATTGACCTTGAAGCAATGATTGAGGAGATTGAGAGGATTGAGTATCTGGGTGTGAACACCACTGGAAGGATTTTTGTGAGTGATAGGGCTCATCTCAT
>QNDZ01000187.1 GCA_003646055.1 bacterium | reverse complement strand
TATGCACATACTTCCTGTGTTTGGATATACGGCAACATGGGCAGCGAATCAAGAAATTCCTGAAACTTACTGGACCCTTTACCCTCCAGACCCATCCTATTGGGGGGAGTATGAGGCGTATGTGGAGAGTCTTGTTGAGCGGTATGATGGGGATGGGTACAGGGATTTTTCAGGGATGGTGATACCGATTAAGCATTGGGAGTGCATGAATGAGCCGTATGCAAAGTATTTTTATGGTGATAAAGACCAGTATATAGAGATGTTTGAGCATTCAAGGGCTGGATTAAAGAGGGCGGATGAGGGTTCAAACATAGGGGGGCCATGTCTAACAGGGGAGCCGAATGAGAAGACGGATATGAATTATCCCTTTTACAGGGCTTTTGAAGAAGGCAAAGGAAAGATATTGAGGTGGTTGTATTATGATACACTTTCAAATAGTTTGGTCTACGACGAAAGTATGACCTGGGAGCAGATTTTTTCATACATAGTGCGCAATATAGGACTGGACAACATAGATTTTGTTACGTTTCACATATACAACAGTGCTGTTAACTTTATGAAGGTATTAAGGGAATTAAAGGATACGATAGGTTATTATAAACCATTATGGATAACAGAGGCTGGATACCAGTGGGCTGACCTATTCAGAATAAAAACTTCTTTATATCCAGAATCGTCGCCTCAGGGCAGGATACCATTCAATCCTGATACGAACGGATATTTTCATCATACAGTCTGGGCTAAATATGCGTGGCACATCTCTTCCATATCAATTTGTGATACGTTCTTGAGGCCTGGTGATTCTGTGGTATTGATTAGAGACCATCCGTACAGGGTTGAAAAAATAGAATATAATGGCGGTCCTATCAGATGGTCAGATGATAGTATTGCTGTTAACATAGGTGACAGCTTACATATTCATCATTTTTTTGATAGAAAGTATTCAAACACAAAAGAAACCCAGGTTACCAATTATATGGCACTTTTTGATTCACTGTTTTCCTATATGTTTGAGGAGCGAGTTGATACAGGGTTTAAGGTATTCCTTTTCTGTGTCTATCCATTTTTCTTCAGGGAAGGGCATTATCCATTATGGATACAACTTGATTCAATGTGGTTAGTGAGGCAACATAATATGTCAGTATTAACCTTGATTGATACGCTTTTCCAACCGCTTTCTGCCTATGATACAATAAAGAAATATATGTATTCATTTGTTAGGCCATTAAAGGAATGTGATGTGGATGGCATGAAAGGGATAGTGCGTATGGTTGGTGATGGTACAGGAGGGCTGTATGCTCTACCTGTTTATGGAGGTAATGCACATGTAGTTTATCTGGAAAAAGATTTTCTAATTCCAAGCAGTGATGTAGCAGTGGGAGGGGAATTGACCAGACTATTCAAGTTTGGGAGCCATCTGTATATAACAGAGAACGACCAAGGTTATGGGAAATATTATCATTCCACAGATGGTGTGAACTGGGATACTAATTTTATAAAAATGGGTGATGGAAATTACGCAACAGGTTTGGTTGGAGGAATAGATATGTTGAAGGAAGGGAATGATATTAAGTTTCTTTATGTTAAGAAAAATCCTGATTCTTGCTTTTTTGACTTTTCCCTTTATGTATCCCAGAGAGATGGAGAAGGGTGGAGTTACTATCCATGTTATAGTTCAGATGATACCCTTTATAATGTTCAATTTGCATACAAACAAACTCCAATATCTGAAGAATATTACTGTTTTGAGGAGAGTGGGAATGTATATATAGTTGGGTATAAACATATCGGTGATTTTTTGATATCTGAGGGTGGTGGAAATGCAAAGTATCCATATATAACTGGTTCCAGGGGAAAGTTCAGGGTGGTTTGGGTGGATACGCTGAACAAACGGGTAAGATACAGGGAGAGGGTGTATGATAGTGATTGGAAGGGGATAGAGAATGTAGCGGAGTTAAATGTAGCAGATGGACGGGTTCAACCGTCAATAGGCGTATTATCAGGTGGCAGGGTATGGGTGGTGTGGGCTGATTCAACGGATGGTGGCTGGAATATTTATTATAAGGAAAGGATAGGAGATAATGCCTGGACAGAGAGAAGGAGGTTGAATTATGATTGGGGATGTGAATATCCATTTGTGAAAGAGATATCTGATTCAGTGCTTGGGATGTGCTGGGTTTATAGGGATATAGATAGTGTTTATTATTTACAGAGCAGGCGCATTAAGGAGGATTACTGGAGGGATGGTGTTTTAGTTACCGGGTTGAGCAGTAATTCGGTAATAGTTTGGGGGAACATAACAGTATATTGGGCCACAGACCTTGATGTTGATTATACCATTATATATGTTTCGTGGGATGATGGTAGGACATGGACACAGGTGGATTCACTTGCAGGTAGTCCCGGAAGTTATACCTGGACAGCAACATATCCCATAACAGACAAAGCAAGGTTTAAAGTGGAGATACATGGGGAAGGTATATCCAGTGATATATCCGATAGGTTCAGGATATACACCAAGATAGGTCCACCGATTGAATTTTCATCTACGGGAGGAAGATTACTTCAGGCGGATGTCAGTGGGTTGAGTGGGAAGTATGTGTGGCTTGATGGAGGGGATAGTTTAGTGGCAGAGGCGGGAGGTATAAGGAGGTATGGCAGAGAGTTGAATGTGAGAGGAAGAGAAGTAAAAGTAATAAGGTTATGGTCGGATGAGGAGACACATGTTTATATCAGTGAAGGAGGTTTTGCTGGTATTTCAAAGAATCTACCGGTGTATCTTTATGATGTTGAATATCTAACTGGTTTTGGGAAGGAATGGCCGAGTTCGGTGACGAGGGTTCGTGGGGGTTATAGGGATGGATATGATATTGGGGATACACTTGAATATGAGTTTGACAGGGTGAAGGATAACTCCTATGTTCGTTTTTATGCTCAAGGCACAGGAAGGGTGTATGTTAACAACAGATGCATGGGTGAATTTGGAGAAGGTGAGAATGAGGTATTCATAAGTAAGGGAGGAGAGAAGAGGATAAGGTTCTGTGGGCGGGAAATTGGTATTGGGTGGATAGGTATCTACAGAGTACCTGAGATGCATGGGGCTGGAGAATTTGTTAATACACTTCCAGAGATGAAGATAAAAGAGGTGAGGACAATTGGTTCAGGAATAAGGTTTGTATATACTGGACCTGATAAGGGGATAAAGATAAAAGTAATAGATATATGTGGCAGGGTTATTTACAAGAAGGAGATGGATGCCAGGTCAGGAATGGAAGTAGAGATAAAACATAAATTTCCTCAGGGTGTTTATTTTATGAAGGTTGAGAACCTTAAACCTGTGAGGTTTGTGATACTGAGGTAACTTAAGTAAGCAGGAAATTCAGTTAAATAACCTTTTAAAATTTTCCTGCAGGATTCTTAATGACATGATGGGATTTCATTTGTACGGTTTCCCATTGGGAAGAATTTAACAACTTGACCTGAAGTATTTTTAAGGGTATTATCCGAAAAAAATAGGAGGTTTATAAATGATAAAGATAGGAGTGATTGGTGTGGGCTATCTGGGCAGACATCATGTCAGGATACTGAAAAGAATAGAGGGTGTTGAAGTAATAGGTGTGTATGACATAGATAAGGAAAGGGCAAATATTATAGGGAATGAATTTGAAGTTCCGGTTTTTGATAATGATTCAGGACTCATAGAGAGTGCTGATGCTGTTTTTGTTGTTACACCAACATCAACCCATTACGAAATAGGCAAAAAAATCATTGGTCTGGGAAAGCACTTCTTTATTGAAAAACCACTCACATATTCACTAAAAGAGGCGGATGAGCTGATTGAACTGAGCAGAGAGAAGGGTGTTGTTCTCATGACCGGGCATGTTGAGAGGTTCAACCCTGTGTTTCTTGC
>QNDZ01000186.1 GCA_003646055.1 bacterium | reverse complement strand
TTAAGATGTTCAGGAAGCAGTATGTTGATACTCCTGAAATCAACATTTTCTCCATCAAGATAATGGGATATAAGTTCTTCAGCCTTCTCAAGTATTGGTGGAGCCTCTCTGTTTGTATCAAGCCTTTTCCCAAGAAGTATGCCAGTAATCACATTATCCTTACCAATAATTGTTATTGGACCAATGGGGCTGGCCAGAACCTTAGTTTTCAACGGACTTCCAGTTGATAAGATTGCATCCATTCCCATTGCACTGAACAAAGATGTCATAGACACCAGGGGCGGGTGGGGGTATCAGGGTTCCCATAGGTATTTCCCCGCCATTTATATACATCTTACCATCCCTCAATGACATTTTAGCATTCTTTATAAGAAAGACAGGTTCTTCATTACCCCTTCCAAAAGGCTCCATAAGTTGGAGAAGGTTTATTAGTTGTTGATTGAGTTCAGCAGGTTCAAGTTGTGTATCATACTTTGGTGATGGTTTATACTCTGAGAGCATTCTGTTTGCAATCCCAAGGAATTCCTCTACATTTTTCTTTTTCATTCTGAAACCACAGGCAGGTTTGTGCCCACCGTAGGATATAAAAAGGTGCTTTGCCTCATTTAGAACAGTCAGGAGATTGAAATCATCAGGACCGCGTCCTTCTCCAATAACCTCATCATTGGAGTCTGTAAGAACAAAAACAGGCATGCCTGTTATATCCCTCCCCCTTGTAGCACAGGAGCCAAGATAGTCATTGGCTACATCAGGAACATAAACAGCATAATTACCTTTCAAAAGTTCTTTTTTAATGGGTTCAAACACCTTTTCAACCATTGATAAATACTCCTGGGACTTCAAAGAGAGTTTTTCATAGATATCCCTGGCACATTCCTCATCATTACAGAGGAAGAACTCCCTGGTGAGTTCCTCTCTTCCAGCCTGGAGGGGTCTTAATCCCTCTTCCAGGTCAGTGGTTGTTTTTTGTGCAAGTACCATAAAGGGTGGTCTTTTACTTTTATGAAGATATTTCTCTCCCTCAACAACAAGTATTCTATTTTCACTCAAACGGGGAACCCTGTCTGTTATTGTTCCAATCATTGCGAATATAATGGAATCTGGCATTGTTTTTATAACCTCAACAGGATTCAGTCCAGTTGCAATATGGACAATGCCGATAAAGAATTTCAAGGCCACGCCCACGCCTGCAAGATACCTGTATCCTACATCATTCACCTTTGGATTCACAATCATTGCCTCAGGAAGGGTGTTCCTTGGTTCATGGTGGTCGGTTATAATAAGTTCAATACCCAGTGATTTTGAATACTCTGCCTCTTCAAAGGATGTTATCCCGCAATCAACCGTTACAATGACCTCTCCGCCCCTCTCCTTAATCATATCTATTCCATTCTTATTCAATCCGTAACCTTCAGTAGCCCTACTGGGTATATGCCACTCCACCTTTGCATTGAGTTTTTTCAGGCTTTCATAGAGAAGGAATGTTGAAGTGATGCCATCCACATCCTCGTCACCCCACACGAATATTTTCTTACCCTGCCTTATGCTGTTATAAAGTGATTCTGCAATCTTCAGGGTATCCTTCCCAGGCAATGCAAGTTTCTCTATGGTGGGATTCACAAAGAGGTCAAGGTCGTACTGGGATTGAATACCCCTTTTTTGAAGGAAGTTCTTTACACCCTTACTGAGGTCATTGTAGTTTATTTCTTTTTCACCCATATCTCACCAAAAATTTCATGCTGTATCACACCAGCAATACCCTGCCTTACCACCTCAAGCAATGCAAAGAAGGTTCCAACCTTTTCAGAGTATGAGGTGTCCTTCATGCTTTTCCACAGGGGGAATGAACCAAGCCTCTCTATCTTTTCCACAAGCCTGTGAATTACCCTTTCAATATGCCAGACAAGTGAGGCTGGAGGATTAAAACCCTTCTGTTTTTTCAGGGATTTAGCAGCATCAACAAGGTCTTTCTTTTTCACATTGAAGGAGTAGAATTCTGTCATGAAGGGTCTTTTGTACATCCTGATGGCCTCTTGTTCTTTTTCCCGCAGGAATTCAAAACCATCAAAAAATTTTCTGTATTCTGCAACCCTGTTTTTCAGTTCTTTAAGTTCCACATCCTCCTGTATGTTTTCTCCATTCTCCCTGTGTGCCAGTGCCCGTGCCTTTAACTGGACAAGCAGTGCTGAATATTTAATGAACTCACCAGCAGTGTCAAAATCAACATTTTTGAGGCCCTCAAGATAACTTAGATATTTCCCTGTTATCTTTGAAAGGGGAAATTCCTTTAAATCAACCTCCTCCTTCTTAACAAGATAGGCAAGAAGGTCAAGAGGTCCTTCAAATTCCTCAATGCTGATCCTGAAGTCCATAAGGTTTTATATTACATGTTTTGATTATTTTTTCAACCTGTAAAGTATTATAACAATCCCTTTTTGTTCTGGTATGCCTCTCAAAGGCATGAAACGCCATTCCCTCACAGCCTCCATAGCACTTCTGTCAAATCTGTATCCACCTGTTTTAATCACATCCACCTTTTTTATGTACCCAAGGGAGTCAACAGTAACCTCAAGTTTTACATCAGTTTCCTGATGCTCCCCAGATGGATACACAGGTTTTACAAACCTGATAAGTTTTCTGGTTGCAATCTCTCCCTGAATTCTGTATCCTTTTTCTTCACCACCATAACCTTCTGGACCAACCTCCTTCCCTGTATTTATCACCTTGTCCTCTGGTGGCAACCCTGGTTTTGGTTCTTTTATTTTCACAGGGACATCCCCAGTAAAGGTGTCAAATTCACCAGTTCCACCAGTTGGGGTTGTCCCTTCTATTAGCTGTGGATTTATGGCCTCCTCTGAGACAAAACCAATGCTTATGTATTCATTGGCTGGGGTGAAAGGAGAAAACCTCACAAGCATTGTGAGGAGAATAACAAGTCCATAGATTACAATTGACAGTAAAAGAGCCCTTTTATCCATCATTCCTCAGGGGTTGTGGCAATAACTATCTTTGTTCCTCCACCCCGTTTCACTGCATCCATCACCTTTACCGCCATGGCAATACTCACTTCTCTATCTGCCTTGATAAGGACAATCCTGTCCTTGTTTTCCTCAATCAGGTATGGAATCTGGGTAAGGGTAACTGCCTTTTCACCCATATACACCCCACCCTCTTTTGTAATCGTGATTATCACCCTGTCCTCAGAAACAGCCTCCTTTGTTGTTGCCCTGGGTAGCCTCACCCTCAATCCTGGCTGGACAATATATGAGGAGGTAAGGAGGAAGAATATAAGGAGTAGCAATACAATGTCAGCCATGGATATTACTGCAAAGTTCTTTTCCCTTTTGAACCTGGGTTCAACACCCATCTCAGCCTCCAAGGTAGGGAGAGAATTCGTCCATAACCCTGTTTATTTCCTGAACCACAGTGTTTTCTCTATCAACAAGGATATTGTAAAGGATGAGAAATATAATTGCAACGGCAAGCCCTGCAGCAGTGGTCACAAGTGCCTCCCATATACCACCAGCAAGCCTTGAAGGATTGACACTTCCGCCAAGTGACTCAATCTGCATGAATGCCCTAATCATACCCACAACCGTTCCAAAGAAGCCAAGCATTGGAGAAATTGCAACAACAGAGGATAAAACACCAATTCCTTTTTCAAGATTTTTTACCTCTTCCCTTGCCTGTGCTTCCATGGATTCTCTTGATTTGTTCAAAAGTCCCTTCACAATAACCTTTGCCTGTGGAGAGTTCTTCTGTCTTAGTATGTTTATGGCAGTTGTGAAATCTCCATCGTCAAGGTATGGTTTGATGCTCCTTATAAGTTCATCTGTGTTCTCCCTTGTCCTTCTGTAGTAGAGAAACCTTTCAATAACAATATATAGAGCAATGAATGCAGCAATGGCAAT
>QNDZ01000185.1 GCA_003646055.1 bacterium | reverse complement strand
CCGTGCTGGAAGGCAAGGAGACCCTGGTGCATCAAGGTTCTATGTATCCCTGGAAGATGACCTGATGAGGCTCTTTTCACGTGAGAGGATTGCCGCTGCAATGGACAGGATGGGGATAAAGGATTGTGAACCTGTTAAACACAGGTTGATAACAAGAGCAATAGAGAATGCGCAGAAAACAGTTGAACGTTACAATTTTGATATAAGAAAGAGATTGCTTGAATACGACGATGTTATGAACAAACAGAGGGAGGTTATCTACTCCCTGAGAAATGACATCCTTGATGGGAAAGATCTGAAGGACAGGGTCTTCACAATGATTGAGGATGTCTTCTTCTACATCTTTGACTCATACACACAGGGAAGGTATCCTGAGAACTGGGACTGGGATGGACTCAGGGCTGACCTGATTGAACACTTCCTTGTTGATATTGATATTCCCGATGAAGAAAAGCAGAACATAAAAAAGGGAGAACTTGAAGAGAAACTTCTTGAACTGGTTAAGGAACGATACGAGGAGAAGGAAAGGGTTGTTGGGTCTGAACTCATGAGAAACTATGAAAGGCTCATAATGCTGCAGGTTATTGATACCCAGTGGAGGCATCACCTCTATGAACTTGATGCATTGAAGGAGGGTATCTCCTTAAGGAGTTATGCACAGAAGGACCCTCTTGTTGAATACAAGAGAGAGGCATTTGCAATGTTTGAGGAACTCATGTTCAACATCCACAGGGATGTTGTCAGGTTCCTTTACAGGTTCAGACCTGAACAGGTGAGCCTTCCCCAGGAGGTTATGGGGACTGCCCACAAAGAGGAGGCAGGTGGTATACAGACCCCCCAACCACAGGAGCAAAAGCCGGGTGTGAAGACACCCCAGGAGAAAATCCCAACAATTGGAGACCCTGTGCTTGATAAAAAATTCCTTGAAGGCGTGGAAAAACTAAAGAAGGAAGGGAAGATAAAGGCCATAAAGGACATAGGAAGAAACTGGCCATGCCCATGCGGAAGCGGTAAAAAGTTCAAGAAATGCCATGGGAGGAATTTATGAAGAAAATAATCGGGTTAATTTCTGGAATTTATATATTGATACTCCTTGTTGCATCCTTCCTGCTCTACATGCCTTTGAAAACAAGGGAAGGAAAGGTTCTTGGTATAAACTCCATTATCCCAATTGCAAATGAGAAGACATTTAAAAACAAGGGATGGAGTGTTGTTGACTTCAAATCCCCTGCAATGAATTTCAGGGTTGCAAAGAAGACAGGGGATATTGAAGATGCCAGAAAACTTGTTGATTACTACATAATTGACAGGATGAAACACTTCCCGCTCACCATCAAGGGTGAAGAATGGGAATATGGGTATGCCTCCTGGAAAAAGGGTTACAGACTCCTTGTCATTTTTCTGCATGGAGAGGACATCTACTGGATTGAACTCCACACCAATTCAAATGCAAGCAAGTATGCAAAACTCTTCAATAACTTCCTTGAGAACATGGTGATTGATGGTGAAAACATTGGGAGAGAATTTGCAGACGACCTCAGGAAAATAAAACTTCCTGCAAGCATAGTGATGGGTGAATACCAGATATTACTCATAATGGCTGCTTCATTCGGGTTTGGGATATTCATATTGTTCATCATATTCCAGATTGGCTGGAGACTACCATCCACTATCCCCCATGGCATTGTTAAAAAGGAAAAGACACTTGTATCCATAAGGAGGAAAGGGGTTAATACAAACATGCCTGGGGTTGTTCTCCTTGGTGAAGGGACAATTTATATCTATTCCTTCGGTAAAAAACTCCTTGAGAAGAGAATAGGTGAAGGAATGTATATAAAGGGTGGATACCTTACCATTGAACAAGAGGATGGTAAAATCTTTGTGAGTATATCTAACCCGGGTGAATGGAGAATGTGGTTTCCAGTGAGGAATAAATGATTTCTATCTCGGGAGGCAGGCTTAAAGATGTTGGTTCCATTGGCTTTTATGTTCCAGATGATCCATCCATTTCGCTCTTTTTTTATCCTTTACTTGCAAAACTCAAAGAGGAGCGACCTGTTTATCTGTTTGGAAAGGAAAATATAGATGTATTGAAAAAATACTTCAAGAAATTCTATATATTCCCTCTGGCAGAAAAGATGGGGTTCAGGGAAAGACTGAGAAAAAAAAGGGAACTCCCACATCCACATATACTCATCATACCTGAAAACATTCCACCATTCCATTTATCTTTAATAAAACCCCGCATAACCATTGGTTCTCAGGCTTACACAATCTCACTGAATGGTAATTCAGCATTCCATAACCTTTCAAAACTCCTTGGAGCAGAAGATGTAACACCACGCAAAACAAGGAGAAGGTCTGTTGGTTATTACCATCCTTCAATAAACATTGATGGATTGAAAAGGGTTGAAAATGAGGAAGACCTTGAAAGGTTAGGCCACCTCTTTTCTCCACCTTCATTCCTTGCAGGGATTGGATACATCATGGGTTTGAGAATAACACTCCTTGTTGAGAAAGAGATTCCACTGCTACCTTCAGAGGTTGAACAGGTTGTTGTGAAGCAGGAGGAAGATATTAAAAGGTTTCTAAAAGATTTATGAGGATACTTCACATTGCATCTGAAAATATTTCAGGAGTTCCTTTAACACTCGTCATGGCACATCAGAGACAGGGGCATTATTCACGACTTATAACATTCTTCAAAAGCCCCAGGGGACACGGTGATGATATTGTTCTCGGGCTTCCCCTTTCAAACACAGGTGGTCTGAAAACAATCAAAAAAATTTTGAAGGTGGGGACATACACAACAGGCGGAAAGCCAGAGAAACTGAAGGTGTGGAAACCATCACCACTTGAAAGAATAATTCTTCCTGTGAGAGACAGCGTCTGGATGTGGAAGATTAAACCATATTTAGATTTTATCATGGATTTTGATGTCTATTTCCTTGGTGGTGGAACAGGTATTTTAAGGTCTGGTAAAATCATCAGGGAACTCAAAAACATGGGAAGGCATATAAGGATAATCTACTTTGGAAGCGACCTGAGAACAAGGGGTATCTTCCCCCACATAGAGGAACTCGCAGAAAAGATTTACACAGTTGAACTTGACCATACACTACTCCACAAAGGTGTTGAATATATATTCTTCCCATTTGATGTCTGGAGGTTCAACACACGGAAAGAGGAAGATGATGTTGTTACAATCTGCCATGCCCCAACAAACAGATACCTGAAGGGAACAGATTACCTGATTAAGGCATACAATGAGATAAGGGATAAATATCCTGTTGAACTCCTGATTATGGAGAACATGCCCCATCATGAGGTTTTAAGGCTCAAATACGAACGATGTGATATACTTGTTGACCAGTTAACAGACCTTGGAGGATACGGTTATGGGATAAACTCACTTGAGGCGTTGAGCATGGGGATTCCATGCGTCACATACCTGAACCCATTCTATGAAAACTTCATACCAGACCATCCCTTCATAAATGCAAACCCTGATAATCTCAAGGATGTGCTTGTTAAACTTGTCAATGAACCTGAGTTGAGAAGGGAAAGGGGACTTTACGGAAGGATATGGGTTGAAAAGTACCATGATGCAACAAAGGTGAGTCAGAAAATTCTGGAGGGATTATGATACTCCTTTTACTCTCAATCAATATCTCAGAACTCCATAAAAACAATACAGATGGTATTCCTGTTCATATGGATGAATACGTATCTGTAACAGGTGTGGTGACTGCAAACTTCAGCACCAACGCAACCTACGAATACACGAAGGTCTTTGTTCAGGATGAAACAGGCGGAATATATGTTTACTCCCCATCATACCATGGGATAAACAGGGGAGACAGCGTGAGAATATACGGAAGGGTATCCCAGTGGAAGGGAATCACAGAGATTCT
>QNDZ01000184.1 GCA_003646055.1 bacterium | reverse complement strand
CACCTCCCATGCACCCCTGATGCTTCCATCATAAAATACCCTGCATATGGAGATAGTTGGTTCAAGGTATGCCTCTTTTAATGGATACCACTGGCTTAAGACGATCTCCTTTTCAAGTATCCTTCTTGACTCCTCTGGAAGTTCATTCAGCCACTCTGTGAATCTATTCCCAAATCTCTGTTTTACAAAAACCACTGTGGGAATAACTGAGGAGCCTTTCACTTCCATGAAAACCCTCCTTTTTGCAGGATTATATACCATCCTTGTGGTGTTGACAAGCCTTCAATTCTTCGTATCATTCTCCAAAGAAAAGACATAGGGGGTTCATATGCCTGGTGAAACAAAAACCTTCATAGAGAAGGGTAAAAAACTTATTGATGATGGGAAAGCCCATGAGGCGCTGTTTTATCTTCAAAAGGCACTTGAACAGAACCCTGAATACCCTGACATCCACAACCTCATGGGAACTGCACTGTCACTCCTTGGAAGGAACAAGGAGGCAATTGAACATCTGAAAAAGGCCATTGAGTTGAATCCTGCCTACATAGAGGCACATGTAAACCTTGCCCTGATATACAATGAAATGGGAATGATAGAGGAGGCAAAAGAGGAGTTTGAAAAGGTTGAGATGCTGGAAACATCAAGGGGAAGCGGTGATAGAGAGATAGGTTTTTCTGCAAAGGCAAAACTTGCCAATGCCCACAATGATATTGGGAAACTGTACTATGAACTTGGGAAGTACGACGAGGCAATTGAAGAATTTACAAAGGCCGTAAACCTTGCACCTGAATTTTATGACATACATACCAACCTTGCAAGGGCATACATTGCAAAGGACGATATTTACAGGGCAATAGAGATTCTGAACAATGTGCTTGAAAATAATCCTGAGTATATTCCTGCCTATGTGCATCTTGGTATTGCATACTACAAGGCTGGTGATGTTGATAGGGCAAGGGAAACATGGGAAGAAGGGTACAAAAGAGACCCTGAAAACCAGAAGTTGAAGATGTATATTGGGCTTTCGGGAGGAGGTGAATGAACTATAAAAAAACAATAAATCTTCCAAGGACAGATTTCCCCATGAGGGCAAGACTCCCTGAAAGGGAACCTGAACTGCTCAAGAGATGGAAAGATATTGATATTTACAAAAAGATACTTGAGAAAAGAAAGGGCAAAAAAACATTCATACTCCACGATGGACCTCCCTACTCCAATGGGCACATACATCTTGGGCAGGCACTGAACAAGGTATTGAAGGACATCACCGTTAAGTTTCATGCACTCTCTGGATACTATACCCCATTCACACCTGGCTGGGATAATCATGGTATGCCCATTGAGAACAAGGTGCTTGAAGAAATAGGGAGGAACAACCCTCCAGAGAAGGTGAGGAAGGCGTGCAGAGAGTTTGCTGCAAAGTGGATTGAGATACAGAAGCAGGACTTCATAAGGCTGGGTGTGTTTGCTGATTGGGACAATCCTTATCTGACTATGAAGGGGGAATATGAGGGTGGAGAACTTGAAATCTTTGCTGATATAGTTGAGAAGGGATATGTTTACAGGGGTTTCATGCCCGTCCACTGGTGCCCAACATGTGAAACAGCGCTTGCCCTTTCAGAGATTGAATACAAAGACATACCCTCCCCATCCCTCTACTTTATAATGGACGGTGATGAATTCAATGCCTTTGTCTGGACAACAACCCCATGGACAATCATATCCAACCTTGCACTTGCCCTCCATCCAGAGGCAGAGTATGTGGTGGCTGAAACAGACAGGGGAACCCTGCTTATGGCAAAGGGGGTTGTTGAAAGGATAAAAGAGGAGATGGGTTGGGAGAGGTTTGAGATAAAAGATAGTTTTGTGGGAAAGGAACTTGAGGGGAAAAAATTCAAACATCCCTTCTACAACAGGGAATCCCCTGTAATACTTGCTGACTTTGTTACAATGGAAGAGGGAACAGGTATAGTTCACATTGCACCCGGTCATGGAAGGGAAGACTATGAGGTTGGGACAAAGTACGGGCTTGATGTGTATTCACCTGTTGATGAACAGGGAAGATTCACAGACCAGGCACCTGAATTCAAGGGATTGACCACAGATGAGGCATCAAAAAAGGTTGTTGAGATTCTGAAAGAGAATGGACATCTTGTTAAGATAGACGAGATTGTTCATGCATACCCCCATTGCTGGAGATGCCATAATCCACTTATTTTCAGGGCAACCGAGCAGTGGTTCCTTTCTGTTGACCATGATGCATTAAGAGAAAAGGCACTTGAAAACATCCATGATGTCAAATGGCATCCACCTGAGACCATCAACAGGATATATTCCTCTGTTCAGGAGAGGCCTGACTGGTGTCTTTCAAGGCAGAGGCTCTGGGGTGTGAACATTCCTGCATTTTACTGCAAAAACTGTGGTAAACCCCTGCTTTCACCAGAGATTATAAGGCATGTTGGAAAACTCTTTAAGGAGAACAATTCTGATATCTGGTTCAAACTTCCTGAAAAGGAACTCCTGCCCAAGGGAACAAAGTGCCCACACTGTGGTGGCACAGAATTTGAAAAGGAAACAGATGTCCTTGATGTGTGGTTTGATTCAGGGGTAACAAGCCTCCTTGTGCTTGGTGATGACTGGCCTGCTGATGTCTATCTTGAAGGTCCAGACCAGCACAGGGGCTGGTTCAATTCTTCACTTATGATTGGCATGATTCAGAAAGAAAAACCACCGTACAGGGCAGTCATAACGCATGGATGGGTGCTTGATGAAGAGGGAAGGTCCATGCACAAATCCCTTGGGAATGTGATACATCCAGAGGACGTGGTAAGGAAGCACGGTGCAGATGTTTTGAGGCTATGGGTGGCATCAACAGACTACACCCAGGACGTCAGGATTGGTGAGGAGATACTCCAGAGGCTGATTGACTCCTACAGGAAGATAAGGAACACATTCAGGTTTATGCTTGGCAACCTTTATGATTTCACAGAGGAACTTGCAGTACCAGAGGAGGAACTCTTCCCGCAGGATCGCTACATACTCCTTAAATGGAGAAAACTCCTTGGAGAGGTTGTTGAGGATTATAAAGGTTTTTACTACCACAGGGTTTACAGAAAGATATATAACTTCATTGTTGTTGAACTCTCTTCATTCTATCTTGACATATTGAAGGACAGGCTCTACACATGGGGCAAAAATTCCCATGGAAGGAGAGCAGCACAGACAGTGATTTACAGAATCCTGAAGGAACTACTTGTCCTGTTTTCACCTGTTCTAACCTTCACAACAGAGGAGGCATACCTCAATCTTCCTGGAAAGAAAGAGGAGAGCGTTTTCCTTGAAGACATACCAGAATACAAACAACTATCAGAGGATGAAGAAAATTTCCTCAGAGAGTTTGAGGAGATTCTTCTCATCAGGGAGGAGATGCAGAAGGTGATGGAGGAGGCAAGAAGGGCTAACCTGATTGGCAACTCCCTTGAGGCAAGGCTGATTGTGGATGGAAACAGGGAACTCCTTGAAAAATTCTCACTATATCTCCCTGAAATCTTCATTGTCTCACAGGTTGAGATTGGGGATGTGGGGGATGGTGAGTTTACATTGAAGGGGCAGTATGGGAGTTACAGGGTTGTGAAGGCATCAGGCCAGAAATGTGAGAGGTGCTGGGTATTCTCTGAGAGTGTGGGGAAAAATGAAGAACACCCCACCCTCTGTGAGAAGTGTGTAACCGTAATCAAGGAGGGAGACTTTGAAGATAACTGACCTGAGACACTTTGAGAAACTTTTGAGGGAAAAGAGAAAATCCATTGTTGAAAAGATAAAACTCCTTGACGAGACCTTTGGAGAGTCCACTTCAAATGGTGGGGTTGAAGAAAACTCCCATCCATACCACATGGCTGAACTGGGAACGGACGAGAGTTCCAAAGAGAGCCTGAGTAT
>QNDZ01000183.1 GCA_003646055.1 bacterium | reverse complement strand
TTATGGAGATTCTCAGGAGGGATGATGAAATCTTCAAGGAATTTGGACAGGTGTATGTAACAAGTGCCTATCCGGGTGTGGTTAAGGCATGGCACGCCCATGAAAAACAGACAGACTCCATTGTCTGTATAAGTGGTATGGTAAAACTTGTTCTTTACGATGACAGGGAGGAAAGCCCAACAAAGGGGATGATAAATGAATTTTTTATAGGTGAAAAAAATCCTATGCTGGTCCAGGTTCCAGCATATGTGTGGCATGGGTTTAAAAACATCCATACAGATGTATCACTTGTTATAAATATACCGGATAATACATACAACTACGAAAATCCTGATGAGTTGAGAAGACCTGCCCATGGAGATATACCTTATGACTGGGGAAGGAAGGATGGCTAACTATCTTGTAACAGGTGGTGCTGGTTTTATAGGAAGCCACTTTGTAAAAAAGTGTGCAGATAAAGGGAACAGGGTGATTGTGATTGACAGCCTTGATTATTCAGGTAATCCTGAAAACCTGTCTGGTTACATTGACAGGATTTACATTGAAGAGGTTATAAAGGAGTACTATCCACTTGGAGAAACCTATGGGATAATACAGAAAATACCCAGAGACCCGGAGAGGAGTTTTGGATTTCCAGTGGAGAAGGTTGATTTTGTTGAAAATCTACTTGAAAAGTTCTATTCGTCCAGTAACAGGGTTTTGCTGATTATGGGAAATGTGATTGACAGGGCAATTCTCTCATCACTCCTGAAAGGAATTGACTATGTTGTGCACTTTGCAGCAGAAACCCATGTTGACAGGTCCCATTTATTCCCTGAAAGTTTCATTGTATCAGATATCATTGGAACATTTGTTCTTCTTGAAGCAGTAAAGGACAAGCATATAAAAAAGTTTATACACATCTCAACAGACGAGGTCTATGGTGAGACACCTGAAGGTATATCCTTTGACGAAACCTCACCTCTTATGCCAACAAATCCATACTCTGCTTCCAAGGCTGCAGCAGACAGGATAGCACATTCATACTATCACTCCCATGACGTTCCTGTTTGTATAATGAGATTATCAAACAACTATGGTCCATACCAGTTTCCGGAAAAATTTATACCACTTATGATAATAAGGGCTATTCAGGACAGTGAACTTCCGCTGTATGGAGATGGAAACCAGAAGAGGGATTGGATTTATGTTGGGGACACAGTGAAGGCAGTTGAACTTGTTATTGAAAAGGGCAATCCGGGAGAGATATACAATGTTAGTGGAGGTAATGAAATAAAGAATATTGATGTTGTTAAAAGAATTCTAAAGGTTCTTGGAAAACCTGAATCCCTCATCAGGTATGTAAAAGACAGACCAGCACATGACAGAAGATACTCAATGGATGACAGAAAAATAAGAGCTCTCGGATTTAAACCTGAAACAGAGTTTGAGGAAGGTCTTAAATGTACAATTGAATGGTACAGGGAAAATCAGAGGTGGTGGAGACGGATTTTTGAGGAAAATAAAAAATTCAGGGAATTTTTTGATAAATGGTACAAAAAGGAAAGGGGTATTTAAAAAGGGGGCAGCAGGCACTGTCCCCTGTTTAATCTATCTCACAACAACAAATCGCTTCTTAAACATCCTGCCACAACCCTCAACAACAAGATAATAAACACCTGGAACCCTTATATTATCCAGATTCACTGTGTGTTCTCCAGTGCTCAAAAGTGCATTATTCAGGATTCTCATGCTTCTACCTGCAACATCCACAACCTTTACATTGTAATGGCCTTTCTCCGGCACAAGGAGTAGTGCAACATTGGGGGATACAGCCCTGTCCAAATCTATTCCACCAATCATATCTGGTTTGCTGAAACCTGTATAGTTGTCAGGTGTGTATATACGAAGTGTCCATCCGTTCAGAGTGCCTGTATCCCATGAAGCATTGTCACTTACAAAGAGTCTCCACCAGCCATATGCATCCTCTCCCTGAAAATCTGCAAGTGTTCCAGGTCCATCAACTGGAAGTTCAGAGTCATACCATCCAATAATGTTCTCATTACTGCCACCTGTCTCATTGTGAAGATAAACACCTGTTCCTGAAGGAGAAATAAGTCTCACAATAAGGTCACTGATATATGTATGGGTTATGTTCACATACACCTCAATATCCTCTATGTTGAGATGCCCATCAACAAAAAGGGAATCATATATTCCATTCGGGTCATTATCAGGAATATCAACAGTATCTGTTGTTGGGAAGTCATACTGGTTCAGCGTCCTCAACACAAAATCTATTGTTGTATCCCTCTGCACCACAATCGTATCATAAAGTGTGGCATAGCCTGTTTTTGACACAACAAAGTAAAGTTCTCCTGCATTCGCACCAATGTTATAACCACCATTCTGGTCTGTATATGTTGCAGCAACCCCTATGATCTCCACTCGTGCACTGTCAATGGGCAAGCCCGCAGAATCTGTAACTGTTCCTGAAATATTAACAGCAACAAGTGGGTACATCTGAACATCAAGGTATGTGGTAGAATCGTATCTCACATGCACACCAGAGATAGTCCTTGTGTTGTACCCATCTGCCATAAACACAAATGTATAATCACCTGTGAGCAAAGGTCTGTGGAAATCGCCAACTATGGAATCATTCTTGAAGACCTTTGTTGTTTCTGGTAGAACATAGTAGGTGCATGGAACTGGATTCCCTGTGTTTGCATCTGTAACATGCCCCCACACGCCATGACCTGACTGTTCAATAAACCATAGCATTGCATCCCTGTTCTGACGCCAGATTTCAGGCAATTCAGAGGAGGATGGCCATTTGGTAGAATTCAATTCAATGGTCAGATCAATGCAACCCGTCTGATGATATGCCCAGTCCTGAAGGCTACCCAACACCTGATACCACTCATATCCTCTGATTGTTCCGCTATCCGCATAGGACGGGTCAGGGTCAAGGAACATGGAATCGTTCCTGATGGCATATCCTATTGATATCCTCCTTATCAATTCATAATAGGGTGGAATCTCATCTGTGTAATCCCACTGATAATTAACAATCCTTGCACCACCATGATATGTAACAGATAGAACAATATTCATTGTATCAAGCCAGTCCATCAATTCCTGTGTCTCCTGGGATATACCACTAACGCTCCCGTGTGGGCTACCATCAGGCACAGGAAAGTCCCTGTTAGGATCCTCACCATCTGCCAGATACCTGCTGCTGTTCTCCCTACCATCCGCATTGTACATGGGTATTAAGAAAATCTCCCTGTTGTTCACAAGGGATGTAAGGTATGGATCAGAACCGTACTGTTTCGTCAGTGTATCAGCAAGGTACAGCAACAATTCACATCCCACTGGTTCATCACCGTGTATTATTCCAATAAACCTCACCTCTGGTTCATCCTCGTCTGTGTCCACATTGTCAGAAATCTTCAAAACCCATATATTCCTTCCCTGCTGTGTTGTACCAATGGAAAACTTCGTCGCTATTGACGGGTAATCATTCACAATTGAATCAATTTTCGCAACCATTCCTGCATAGTCGTGGTAATCTGCCTTTGGATATGTCTCCTCGGGAAGAATTTCCACCTGAAAGCCTGCATCCTTGAGTTTCTGAATTTCTTTCTCTGAAAGGTGGGACTCTGCATACCCCTCTTTGAGATGTTCAATTGAAATATCCATATCTGTGATTTGATAAACCTGTTTATGCTCCTGAATATATATCTTCACCCTTTGCTTCTCAATATTGTATGAAAAGAGCAAGAGCAGGGCAAAAAGTTTAATCATTCATTCCTCCATCTTCCAAAGGGGGGCTAAAAGCCCCCCTTCTGGATGATTGTATATCAGAATATCACCAGTTTGTATCTGTATGACTTGCCTCCAGCATTCACCCTCACAAAGTAGACACCCGCTCCTCTCACCTCTATCCTCTCACTGTGATATCCCGCTCCCTTTATACC
>QNDZ01000182.1 GCA_003646055.1 bacterium | reverse complement strand
TACATTCACTGTACACAGAGAGGATGTATGGAATAGGCAAGGAGTATCGGGTTGAAACAGGGGGAAAGTTAATAAAGGGAGTGATAAAGGGGGTAACAAAAGAAGGACACCTGATTCTTGAAACACCAGAAGAAACCCTCACCCTCCCATCTGCCACATTGTGGAGGGTGGCATAATGTGGCATGTTTATTATTGACATTCTCCTGAATTCATGTAAAGTTATTCAAAAAAGGAGGTCCTGATGGAAGATAAAATGGGAATTGCCCTTGGAATGGTTGAAACAAAAGGGTTGGTTGGTGCAATTGAGGCAGCCGATGCCATGGTTAAGGCTGCAAGGGTTCACCTTATTGGTAAGGAGCAGATAGGTGGTGGTTATGTGACCGTGTTTGTTAGAGGTGATGTTGGTGCTGTGAAGGCTGCAACAGATGCCGGAGCAGCAGCGGCAAGCAGGGTTGGGGAACTTGTATCTGTCCACGTGATTCCAAGACCCCATGTTGAGGTTGAGAGTATTCTTCCTGGTGGAGGAATAAAGAGGGAGGCATAACTTGGAAGAGAATGCACTTGGAATGGTGGAGACCCTCGGACTCGTGGGGGTGATTGAGGCAGCCGATGCCATGCTCAAGGCTGCAGAAGTTACCCTTGTTGGTTATGAAATCACCACAGGTGGAATGGTGATGGTCAAGGTGAGGGGAACCACTGCCGCATGTCAGGCTGCTGTAGATGCCGGAGCAGCAGCAGCAAGCAGGGTTGGACAACTTGTCTCTGCCCATGTGATACCCAACCCGGATGTTGAAACAGAGAAGGTGATTAAAACCATCTCCCGTGGACCTGATATGGAAGGGTCAAAACCCCTTGAAGAGATGACTGTGAAGGAATTGAGGGAGATTGCAAGGAGAACAGATGGATTCCCTCTGTCAGGTAGAGAGATTTCAAACGCTAATAAGGAAACCCTTCTGAAGTTATTCAAGGAGATAGGAAAGGGGAGTAAAAATTGAACCTTGATAAAGACCTCCTCTCAATCCAGCAGGCAAGAGACCTTGCAAAAAGGGCAAAGGAGGCGCAGAGGATACTTGCTGAATTCACCCAGGAGAAGATTGATGCCATTGTCAAGGCAATGAGGGATGCTGCACTTGAGAACGCTGAACGGCTTGCAAAGATGGCCATTGAGGAGACAAAACTGGGTGTGTATGAGGATAAGGTTACAAAGAACAAATTTTCCACAGAGAATGTCTATCAGTGGATTAAGGATATAAAGACCGTTGGATTTATAAGGGAGTTCCCTGAGCGGAAGATATACGAAATTGCAGAACCCATGGGCACGCTTATGGGGATTACACCTGTAACAAACCCCACATCAACCGTTATATACAAGGCACTGATTGCAATCAAGGCAAGGGATACAATTGTCTTTGCTCCACACCCAAAGGCTGTGAATTGTTCAAAGGCTGCAGCAGATATACTCCATGAGGCAGCGGTTAAGGCAGGTGCACCTGAAGGCTCAATCCTCTGCATGGATATAATAACCAAAGAGGGGACAAATGCCCTGATGCGTGACCCGAACATTGACCTTATCCTTGCAACAGGTGGTTCTGCAATGGTGAAGGCTGCTCATTCTTCAGGAAAGCCTGCCATAGGTGTTGGTCCTGGTAATGTGCCTGCTTACATTGAGAGGAGTGCAGATATAAGGAAGGCTGTTTCAGCAATCCTTGCAAGTAAGACATTTGATAATGGTACTGTCTGTGCCTCAGAGCAGAATGTTATTGTGGACAGGGTTATCTCACCCCAGGTACGTGAAGCCTTCAGGGAGATGGGTGGATATTTCCTTTCCCCTGATGAGGCTTCAAAGGTTGAAAAGGTTATCTTCTCTTCCAAGGGACTTCCCAGTCCAGATATAGTGGGACAGAGCGCCCAGTTCATTGCAAGCAAGGCAGGAATAAGTGTTCCACCTGATACAATTGTCCTGATAGCAGAACCCGGAGGTGTTGGACCAAACTTTCCACTTTCAAAGGAGAAACTCTCCCCTGTTCTTGCATACTTTGAGGTTGAGGACTGGCAGGAAGGGTGTCAGTTGTGCATAAAGGTGTTGAAAACAGGGGGACTCGGCCATACCCTTGTGATACATTCACAGAACGAGGATGTAATAAGAGAGTTTGCACTGAAAAAGCCAGCATTCAGGATACTTGTGAACACAGGAGGAACACAGGGTGCAATAGGCCTTACAACAGGGCTTGAACCTTCAATGACCCTTGGATGTGGTGCAATGGGTGGTGGAATCACCTCTGATAATGTTGGCCCCATGCATCTGATGAACATAAAGAGGCTTGCATACCCCACAATGGAACTTGAGTTCAAGAAGAGGGCAGTTCCTGATGGGAGGCCTGCAGAGGAAATAGCACACCTTGAACACTCCAAACCAATTGAAACCGAGAAAACCCTTACAGAGGCAGAGATAGAGGCAATAGTCAAGAAGTTCCTGAAAGAACGGGGACTTTCCAGTTGAAGGACAGCAGGATAGTTGAGGTTGTAAAGAAGATTATTGAACAGGAACTTGTAGGGCTGATGCCCTCATCAAGACCCATTCCCATAGGTGTTTCTGGAAGGCATCTCCATATCTCCAGAGAAGACCTTGATGTAACATTTGGTAAGGATTACCAGTTAACAGAGGATAAGCCTTTAACACAACCAGGCCAGTATGCGGCAAAGGAAAGGGTTACACTGGTTGGTCCTCGTGGTGTAATTGAAAATGTGAGGATACTGGGGCCTGTGAGGAGCAGAACCCAGGTTGAAATTTCCTTCACAGATGCAAGGAAACTTGGATTGAATCCACCAATCAGGGATTCTGGTGACCTTGATAATACTCCAGGTATAACCATTGTTGGTCCTGCAGGTTCTGTAACCATTTTAGAAGGGGTTATCATTGCAAAGAGGCATATACACATGACCCCTGAGGATGCAGAGGAGTATAAGGTTGTTGATGGAGAGATTGTGAGGGTTGTTTGTGGGGATGAAAGGAAACTTATCTTTGATGAGGTGCTTATAAGGGTCAGCGAGAATTACAGGCTTGACTTTCATATTGACTTTGATGAGGCAAATTCAGCAGGGGTAAAAACAGGAGACCTTTGCTACCTCCTGAAGAAGAACGGGGAGGTGAAAGTGCCTGAAAAAAGGGAGGTGGTCAGGAGGCTTGTGACAGAGGCTGATGTGAGGGAGGCGGAGGAGAAGGGATTGAAGATAATACTTGTTAAGGGAACTATAATTACACCCCTTGCCCTTGAATTGGGGCTTTCAAAGGGGGTTATTATTGATAGAAGATGATGGATTATAGAAGGATGCTTGAGGACATAGAGAGGGAGACACTTGCTCCCTATGGTATGAAGAGCAGTGATACCAGGGGAAGAAAGCATCCAGAAGACCCACCACATTTCAGGACAGAGTTTCAGAGGGACAGGGATAGAATTATTCATTCAACCGCATTCAGAAGGCTGGAATACAAAACCCAGGTGTTTGTTAATCATGAAGGTGATTATTACAGGACAAGGCTCACCCATACAATTGAGGTGCAACAGGTGGCAAGAACCATTGCAAGGGCATTGAGACTGAATGAAGACCTTGCAGAGGCAATCAGCCTTGCACATGACATAGGCCATACACCTTTTGGGCATGCAGGTGAGGAGAAACTACATGAGATAATGGAAGGCAAGGGTGGGTTTGAACACAACATGCAGGGATTGAGGGTTGTTGATTATCTTGAAAACAAGTATGAAAAATTCAGGGGGCTGAACCTCACCTTTGAGACACGGGAGGGCATTGCAAAACATAAAACAAGTTATGATAACCCGGATAGATTGCCGGATGAATTCCTTCCTGATAAAAGCCCAACACTTGAGGCTCAGATAGTTAATCTTGCAGATGAGATTGCATACAATGCCCATGATATTGATGATGGTTTGAAATCAGGGAATATAACACTT
>QNDZ01000181.1 GCA_003646055.1 bacterium | reverse complement strand
GTCTTCCCTCGTGGTATTGCAGTTTATCCCTATACCAATAAGATAAACCCCTTCAACCCTCTCAATAAGGATACCCCCGAGTTTCTTTCCATTCAAAATGATGTCATTGGGCCAGAGAATTCCTGCCTCCACACCCCTTTTTATCAATGCCTCTGTTATTCCAAGCGGGACTATCATGGAAATCAGTGGGGCTTTAAACCTATCTACGTAGGTCATGTAAAGCCCACCCTCAGGAGAATGAAAAACCCTTCCCATCCTTCCCATGCCACCTGTCTGTGTTTCTGCAAATATGATTACAGGCAGGTTCAGTTTCTCAAGATTCTCTCTTGCATAAAGGTTTGTTGATTTAATCTTCTTGAAATGTATGATATTCAATGTGCCTCAGCCCAATTTTTCCCTATGTTTGCATCCACAACAAGTGGAACATCAAGTTCAACCACATGCTCCATGATGTTCTTTATATCCTCCATCAAACCCTCCTCGCCCTCTGCTATCTCAAAAAGGAGTTCATCGTGTATCTGGAGAATCATCCTTGTTTTCCTGTCTTTTAGCAGTTTATCTATCTCAATCATTGCCTTCTTTATAATGTCTGCTGCTGTTCCCTGTATTGGTGTGTTGATTGCAACCCTTCTTCCATACTCCTCTGTTCCCTTAACAAGCAGTTCAGGGACTGCCCTCCTCCTTCCAAAGAGTGTCTCAACATAACCGTTCTGTTTTGCAAAATCTGTAATACTCTCAACCCAGTCCCGCACACCAGAGAACTCAGCAAAGTAACTGTCTATGAATGCCTGAGCCTCAGCCTGTGATATGTTTAATTCCTTTGCAAGCCCATAGGGACTCATGCCATACATAAGACCAAAGTTCACCACCTTTGCCACCCTCCTCATCTCCCCTGTTACATCACTCTGTGGCACACCAAATATGATTGCAGCAGTCTCTGCATGGACATCCCTTCCTTCAATAAATGCCTGCCTCAATCTTTTATCACCTGTGAAGTGGGCAAGTATCCTGAGTTCGATCTGGGAGTAATCACAGGAGAGAATCTTAAATCCATGTTCTGCAATAACCGCCTTCCTTATCTCCCTTCCAAGTTCCCCCCTTATGGGTATGGTCTGGAGGTTCGGTTCACTTGCTGACAATCTTCCTGTTGCTGCAACCGTCTGATTGAATTTGCAGTGGATTCTTCCAGTTTCAGGATTCACCATCAATGGTAGTGCATCCGTGTATGAAGACCTCAATTTTTCAAGTTCCCTGTATTTGAGCAGCAGTCCTGCAATCTCATATTCACCTGCAAGTTTTGAAAGGGTCTCTGCATCTGTTGAATAGTGGGTTTTCCTCTTTTTCCCTGCTGGAAGACCGAGTTTTTCAAAAAGTATCCTTGAGAGTTGCTTCGGAGAACGGAGATTGAACCTCTCACCTGCAATTTCATAGATCCTCTCTGAAATCTCTCCAAGTTTCTCTGTTATGTATTCTGACAGTTCCCTCAAAAATTTTAGGTCAAACAGTATGCCTGCTTTCTCCATCCTGTAAAGCACCCCTGAAAGCGGCATCTCTATTTCTTCAAGGAGTTTCAACATGCCTGATTCCCTGATGCGCTCAAGAAGGATTTCCCTCTCTTTGAATGCATATATGCTCAATATTTTGAAATAATCAGGGGATTTTTTATCCAGAAGAAGGCCAAAATCCCTCTGCACAAGTTTGTCAAGCGAATGCCCCCTCTGGTTTGGATGTATCAGGTAATCCATTATACCCAGGTCATATATTTTATTTTCTGGATAAAACCCGATGGCATGGGCAAGTTCCTTTATATCTGATGTTATTATCTCCCTAAATTTATTTATCCTGTCAATCATTTCCCCTTTATCAAAAACAACCTGTGTGTACTCACCATCGGATATAACAAACACGGGCTTTTCACCCCCTGAAATTACAACACTTAACACATCACCCCTTACCTCTCCACTCTTCACACTCACACTCTCTCCAACACCCATTTCCCTGAGGAGTGAAAAGAATTCCAGTTCCCTGTAGATTTTTATGAGCCTGTCCATGTCAGGTTCAGTGGGTCTCAGGTCTTCAAGGGTGAAAGGAATCTCCTGCCTTTCCAGTTTTACAAGGGAGTATGATGATAACACAAGTTCCCTTGACCTCATAATATAGTTTCTGATGTTCTCCTCTTTTATAATTTCAGGATGTTCAACCATATCAAGGAGTGAGCCATATCTTTTAATGAGTTTTGCAGCGGTCTTAATCCCGACACCTGGAATTCCAGGTATGTTATCAGAAACATCACCTGCAAGTGCCAGAAGGTCGGGTATCTTCTCAGGTGGAACACCATATTTTTCCCTCACAGTATCAGGGTCATACCATTCAACCCCCTTTGTCCTCATGTTCAGTATGCGAACATTCTCTGAAACAACCTGCATAAGGTCTTTATCAAAGGTGAAGATAATAACACTGTATCCCCTTTTCTCACCCTCCTCTGCAAGTGTATAGATAATGTCATCTGCCTCAAGCCCTTCTTCCTCAAGTATCCTGTAACCCATTGCCTCTACAACATCGTGTATGATGGGAATCTGGGGTGAGAGTTCGTCTGGCATCTTCTTCCTCTTTGCCTTGTACTCCCTGAATATCTCATGCCTGAATGTGGGTCTGGCAAGGTCAAAGGCAATACCAATCAGGTCAGGGTTCACCTCTCCAACAACCATGTTCAGGCTCTTCACAAAACCATAAACAGCCGATGTATTCATCCCCTTTGAGTTTCTTAAAGGTCTGTTTGAGAAGGCATAGAAAGACCTGTATGCAAGGGAAGACCCATCAATCAGAAGGAGGGTTTCTTTCATTGTTTATAACCTATCTTCCTTAAAAACTCCTTTCTCTCCTTGATATCCTCCTCCCCTTCAACACCGAGTGGGGTGAGGCCATCCATAACACCAATAACCGCCCTCTGCTCCCCTTCCTCTGCAACAACCACCTTAACTGGATTGGCAGTGGCACAGTAGATACTAACAATCTCATCAACAGATTTAAGGTCTTTCATCACATTGATTGGATATGCATTCCCCAGAATGATTACAAATGTATGGCCTGCACCAATCCTCTCTGCATTCTCTATTGCAAGTTTTTCCAGTGCCTCATCAGTCCCACTGTGCCTTATTAATCTTTTCTGGGACGCCTCACAGAATGCTACACCAAACTTTATTCCTGGAACAGATGTAACAAGTGCCTCATATACATCCTCTATGGTCTTGATGAAGTGGGTATGCCCTATGATTACATTATGCTCTTCATCTTTTTTGATGTCTACAAGTTTTATCTCCATTCTCACCTCCCTGTTATTATGATTTTCCTTGTCCATCTGTATCCCTGTATGCTCCATGAGAGGAAGTAAATACTGTGTGGTAGTAAGGGTGTATCAACAATATTGCCCTTTGAAACATAGGTTACACTTCTCACAAGCCTGCCTGTAATATCCCTGTATTCAAGTTCCACACTGACGGGTGAGCCCTTACCTTCCCTTTCCAGCATGATACTCCCGGTGGTGATATTGTTCACCAGTCTGTAAATTGCAAGGGTATCGGGTATGCCTGTGAGATAAATAAATCTCTCATTGTAGTTTACTGTTGAAGAGGTTATTGAAACATCAATGTAGTGCTCTTCAATACTCTGAGGAATTACAGCAAGCCATACCCTCTCCTTATGGCCTGGTGGAATTGTGCTGAATTTATAATTACCCCCAATCATGTAAAGCCCATCATCCCCATCAAACTTTATATTAACATTGTATGCTGTTTTATTACCTATATTTGTAATCTCAAACTCAAGATAGTTGTATCTGTTCTGTGTAACTATATCCCTCTCCCTCTTCACCTGGAATTCAGCAACAGGGAGTTTGAGTGAAACTGTATCCCTCCATTCATCGGTTTCACTCCTGAAGACCATCTCCATCTCCACATTTGAAGGGAATGGGGGT